>DASVDR010000024.1 GCA_036381015.1 Gammaproteobacteria bacterium | reverse complement strand
GCGCCGGTCAGTTGATGCCGACGCCGTCGTCGATGATCCGCGGCGTGACGAAGATCAAGAGCTCGGCGTTGTCGTTGACCGTCTCCCTGCTGCGGAACAGATACCCGAGGCCGGGGATGTCGCCGAGAATCGGAACCTTGTTGACGGTGTCGCGGTTCTCGGTCTCGTAGATGCCGCCGAGCACGACGGTCTCGCCGTCGTTGACGAGCACCTTCGTCGTGACCGAGCGCGTGTCGATGCTCGGCACGAGCCCGCCCGTGGCGCTCGGGACGACCTCGCCGACCGAGTCGTTCGTCACGTTCAAATCGAGAATGATTCTGTCGTCCGGCGTGATCTGCGGCGTCACGAGAAGGCTCAGGACGGCTTCCTTGAACTGCGTCGTGGTCGCGCCGCTCGAAGCCGACTCCTGGTAAGGAATCTCCACGCCTCGCTCGATACGCGCCTCCTGCTGGTTCGACACGACGATGTGCGGCGTGGAGATCACCTGCCCCTTACCCTCCGCTTGGAGGGCGGAGAGCTCGAGGTCGACGAGGTAGTCCGAGTCGAGAATCGCGAGCGCGAAGGAGCCCGCGGGGTTCGCGACGGGAAGGTTCACGTTGTAGCGGTCGTCGATGGCGCCGACCGTGACCGGGAAGGGCTGCCCGGTCGCCGCGATGTTGCCGAGAGCGGAGCCGACGATCGAATCCGAGCCGGCGCTCGTCCCGGTCAGCGACACGAGGCCGTCGCTCGAGTTCTCCTTGACGATCGTCGAGCCGAAGCGAATACCGAGGTTGCGACTGTAGTCGTCGTTGACGACGACGATGCGCGATTCGATCAGAACCTGCCGCACCGGGATGTCGAGCGTTGCGACGAGCCGGCGGATGTTCGCGAGGCTGTCCGCGGTATCCTGCACGAGCAGCGTGTTGGTCCGGATGTCGACGGCGACGCTGCCGCGGGGCGAGATCAGCGCGTTCGTGCCGGCCGCCCCGCGGATCAGGTCCGCAAGCTCCGCGGCCTTCGCGTAGTTGACCTGAATGAACTCCGACTGGAGCGGTTCGAGCTCCTGCAACGCCTGCCTCGCTTGAAGCTGGGCCTGCTCGCGCGCTGCGATCTCCTCGGCCGGCGCGACGATCATCACGTTGCCGTTGCGGCGCATGTCGAGGCCTTTCGTCGTCATCAGGATGTCGAGAGCCTGATCCCAGGGCACGTTCTGCAACCGCAACGTGACGTTGCCCTGCACGGTGTCGCTGACGACGATGTTGAGGCCGCTGGTGTCGGCGAGAAGCTGAAGGACGGCGCGCGTCTCGATGTCCTGGAAGTTCAGCGTCAAGCGCTCGCCGGTGTATTCCTTGTCGGTATCGAAAGCGTCGCCGACGACGTCCTCCTCCTCTTCCGGAGGCTGCTTCAGCTCGAGCGTGAAGACGTTGTCGGACTGGTAGGCGACCTGGTCGTACTCGCCGCTCGGCGTGACGACGAGACGCGTGTTGCGGCCGGCGCGAAGCGCGTCGACCGTCGAGACGGGCGTCGCGAAGTCGGTCACATCCAGGCGCCGCATGAGGTCGTCGGGCAACGCCGTGTCCTGAAACTCCACGACGATCCGGCCGCCTTCCTGGCGGACGTCCACTGCCGTGCTCGGGTCGTTCAGCTCGACGACGACCTGGCCGGCGCCGTCCGGCCCGCGCCGGAAATCGATGTTGTCGATCGCGTGCCCTGTGGCTGCGGCGGGCGGCAAGGTACCCGCCGCGGCGGCGCTCGTGACCGGCTGCCCCGCAAACGTGACGGCCGATCCGGACACCGGCTCCTGGCCGAGCACGACGTAGACGCTGTCCCCTGAGACGCGCGTGTCGTACGGCACCATCGTCGTCAAGTTCAGCACGACGCGCGTTCTGCCGTTCGCTTCCGCGCTCATGACGTTGATCAGCGGCCCGATGTTCACGTTCTGCCGGCGATTCGTCCCGAGCGACGTTTCCGGAAGATCGATCGAGATGCGCGCCGGGTCGTCGATCGTGAAGCTCATCGGCTCGGGAGCCGTGCCGTTCGTCCTGAGACGCAGCTCCACGCGCTGCCCGGGAAGCGGCGTCGCCACGATGGCTTCCAGGGAGCGCACCGCCTCCTGCCCGAGCGCCGTCCCCGCCGGGATCCCGGTCGCAAGCACGCAGCCGAGTGCGAGCAGGCCGCGCCGGAACCGCGCCGAGACGCTTTCACCGCAAACACGTGCTGGCATAGACATACAGTTCACTCCGTAAAAACCCGTGCGGCGTCAGTCGGCGAGACTGATGGCGGCGGGGCGCTCGAGATAACCCCCGAGGCCGTCGGGGATGATCTCCACCAGGGAAATCTCGGACTCGGTGATCGACAGAATGCGGCCGTAGTTCTGACCGAGATGGTTACCGACGGTGACGCGATGGATCAGCCCGTCGTTCGTCTGCACGAGACCGAATCGGTTGCCGTTCGACTCGAGCGTGCCGACCATCTGCAGCGTATCGAGCGGAAACTGCTCGAGAAACTCGCGCGGACGGTCCGGGTCGGGGCGCGGCACGCTGTCGGGGTTCGGGCCGAGGCGCGGCTGCGGCGTATCCGGCATGAACGGACTGCGCCGGTCGCCGGGCTCGTAGGCGAACCTCGGTGCCGGGCGAATCTGCGGCAGCGGCTCGATTCGCCCGCCCGGGCGGGCCTTGACCTCGTCGATATAGGCGCGTAGGTCGTCGTTCCCACCCGTGCACCCGGAGAGCGCGAGGGCCGCGACCGCGCCGACGAGCAAGCGATTCACGACTCCTGGTTGCATACCCTCATCCCCCGGCGGCGTCCTCTTCGAGATAGCGATAGGTCTTCGCGGTCACGTCGAGCGTCAGCTCGTCGAACGTATTTTGCGAGGCTCGCGTGATCGCGATGTCGTGCAACGTCACAATTCGCGGCAATGCGGCGATCCCGCTGACGAACATACCGAGCTCGTGGAAGCTGCCGTTGAGGCGGATCTTGATCGGCAGCTCGGCGTAAAAGTCCTTCTGGACCTCGCCCATCGGCTGGAACAGCTTCTCCTCGAGGCCCGCGCCGAGCCCCGTCTGGGAGATGTCGACGAGCAGGCTCGGCACCTCGGTCTTGCCCGGGAGCTGACGCAGCATCGTGCCGAACGAGCGCTCGATCTCGGCGAGCTGGGCCTTGTAGGCGTCGAAATTCGCCGCCTTGCGCTGCTTCTCCTCGAAGGTCGCGCGCAGCTCCTGCTCCTCGAGCTTGGCCCGGTCGAGCAGCGGCATCTCGGATTTCACGACGAACGTGTACGTGCCGAACGCGACGACGCCGATGAAGGTGATGACGACCGCGCCGACGCGGAACGGCAGCGGCCAGCGTCCCGGATCGTTCGTATCGAGCGATTGCAATTGCTCGATGAAGTTCATGGCGCCTCCTCGAGGTGCTCGGCCATCGGCACCTGCTCCGCGAAGATCGTGAAGCGAGCGTTGCGGGAAGGCCCGCTATCGACGGTTTGCACGACGTCGAGCCCGGGATTGCGCAGCCACTCGGACTCGTCGATGTTGCGCATCAGCGCCGACACGCGCGTGCTCGACTGCGCCTCGCCCTTGATCTCGATCCGTGAGCCCGTCTGCCTCACCTCCGTGAGGTGCACGCCTTCCGGCAGCGTGTTCACGAGCTCGTCGAAGAGATGCACGACCTCGGGCCGCGACCTCTGCAGCTGATCGATGATCTCCATCCTTGCGAGCAGGCGGTTCTTTTGCGTCTCGAGGCCGGAGATCTCTTCGATCTGCTTGTCCAGCTCCGCGATCTCGGCCTTCAAGATCGAGTTGCGGGTGTTCTGGTTCGCGGTCCAGCTCTGGACGGTCAGCTTGGATGCGTACACGACGAGGCCGCCGAAAAGGACGGCGCCGAGCAGCGCGAGCAGGAACTCCTTCTTGCGCTTCTCGCGAAGCTCCGCGCGCCACGGCAGAAGGTTGATTCTCGGCATGTCAGTCGAAGCTCCGTAGTGCGAGTCCGCAGGCGGTGAGCAGCGCGGTCGCGTCCTTTTGAACGCCCTGGGCCTTCGCACGCGAGGACATCTTCATCTGGCCCAGGGGATCGCCGATCTCCGTCGGAATGCCCACGCGGCTGCCGATGACGTCCGCGACTCCAGGGATGTTCGCGCAGCCGCCGCAGACGAGAATCTGGTCGGGCTGCTCGCGCCCGCTTCCCGACGCGAGAAAGAACTGGAGAGAGCGGCTCACCTGCTGCGACATGTCGTCGATGAACGCGTCGAGCACCTCGGGCTGGTAGTTGCTCGGCAGGCCGCCTTCCTTCTTCGCCCGGCCGGCGTCCTCCATGCTGAGGCCGTAGGTGCGCATGATCTCTTCGGTGAGCTGCTGCCCGCCGAACGCGAAGTCGCGCGTGTAGATGACCTTCAGATCCTTCAGCACGCTGAACGTCGTGGTGCTCGCGCCGAAGTCGACGATCGCGATGAACTTGTCCGCGCCGCCGTCGGGCATCTGATGGGTGAGAAGCTGGCACGCGTTCTCGACGGCGAACGCCTCGACGTCGACGACGCGCGCGGCAAGGCCGGCCGCCTCGACCGCCGCTTGCCGCTGCTCGACGTTCTCGGTGCGCGTGGCGACGAGCAGGACGTCGAGCATGTCCGGATCCCGCTCGCTCTCGCCGACGACCTCGAAGTCGAAGCTCACTTCCTCCATCGGGAACGGGATGTACTGATCCGCCTGTAGCTCGACCTGGCCTTCGAGCTCGGCCTCGCTCAGGTTCTTCGGCATCTGGATGATTTTCGTGATCGCGGCGTCGCCGCTGATCGCGATCGCCGCTTCGCGCGTCTTCGTGCCGGAGCGCTTCACCGCGCGTCTCACGGCTTCGCCGACCGCGTCGGCGTCGACGATGGCCTTCTCGTTGATGGCATTCGGCGGCGTGGGCTCGGCGGCGTACGACTCGACGCGATAGCCTCTGCCGTTCTCGACGAGCTCGATCAGCTTGACGGAGGACGTCGTTATGTCAAGTCCCAGAAGGGGTCTGATCCTGCGCCTTGCGAACACAAATTTTCCTTTCCAACGCAAATGGTTGGGTTAGAATCTTCTACGCGCTCTCAAAAGGCCGATTTAACTGTATCCCACGCGCGATACGGACCGTTGTGATGGGCATCACGAATACCGGGACGAGACTATGCTCCCCTTACGCTTTCCGCCTTGTCGAAACCTCTGCAAAGCGGATCGATTCCCGGCCGGTGGAGACGAAGGCGAAGGTCTAACGAGGTGAGTGCAGCGGACCGCACGCGAAGCGGCGAAGAGATGGAACACTCCCCAAGTGTTCACCTGCTTCGGCAGCCCCGCTATCCTAGGCTCCGCGATCGGCTTATCGCCCGTAGACCGGTGGCTTTGCGTCCCCACCTTTCGGTGGGTTTGCCCAACGGCGGCGACTATGCACAAAGGATCCGGGCATGGCAAGGGCGTACAATTCACATTCCGACGCGCACTCCATTATGAGACGTATCGCACGTAGCCTGCTCGGCTTGCTGATCGGCGGCGCGGCCGTCGCAGCGGCCCTGACGGCCGTCGTCGTCGGGGGCTATTACTATGTGGAGCCCGGGCTGCCGCACGCCGAGCAGCTTCGCGACGTGCAGTTCCAGGAGCCGCTGCGCGTGTACTCGCGTGACGGACGGCTGATCCAGCAGTACGGGCCGAAGCGCGCCCCGGTCGACTACGAGGAAATTCCCGAGGTGCTGGTGCGGGCGTTGGTTGCCGCCGAGGACGACCGCTTCTTCGAGCACATCGGCTTCGACATCCCGCGCACGGCATACGCCATCGTCAATTACTTGATCGCGCGAGGCGACGAGCGTCCGCGCGGCTCGAGCACGATCACCCAGCAGGTCGCACGCGAGTACTTCCTCAATCAGGAGGTTTCCCTCGAGCGAAAGTTCAAGGAGTGGATTCTCGCGCTGCGCATCGAAGCGGAGTTCACCAAGGAGGAGATTCTCGAGCTCTTCTTCAACACCACGTTCTTCGGGCAGAACTCGTACGGCGTGGCGGCGGCCGCGCAGACTTATTTCGGCAAGGAGCTCGGCGAGCTCACGCTCTCGGAGGCGGCCATTCTTGCCGGCATTCCGTGGGGGCCGTCCATTGCGAATCCGATCTACAGCCGCGAGAACGCGGCGCGGCGGCGGGCGTACGTGCTGGGCCGGATGCGCGAGCTCGGGTACGTCAACGAAGTCGAGTACCGTGCGGCGCTCGCGGAACCGATCAGCGGCGAGCGCCACGGCGTCGAGATGCAGCTCGACGCGCCCTATATCGCGGAGATGGTGCGGCTCGAGATGCTGCGGAAGTTCGGCGATTCCGCCTACACGGCCGGCCTGAAGGTGACGGCGACGGTGGACAGCCGGCTGCAGGAGGCGGCACAGGCGGCGCTGCGGCAGGGTCTGATCGATTACGACCAGCGCCACGGCTACCGCGGCCCGATCCGCCGGCTCGAGCTGCCGCCCGTCACGGATGCGAAAGAGGCGGACGGCGCGCCGGACGGAGCGTTCGACGAGGAGCGCCTGCGCGAGGCGCTCGCGGACTACCCGCCGCTCGTCGGCTTCGAGGCCGGCGTCGTGCTGCACGCCGACGCGGTGCAAGCCGAGGTTTACCTGCCGTCCCGGGGGCGCGTCACGATCGGGCTCCCGGCCGTGGCCTGGGCCGCCCCGCAGCTGAACGAGAAAGGGGCCGTCGGCGCCCGTCCGGACGAAGTCTCCGACGTCCTCGCTCGCGGGGATATCGTCCGCTTCACGACGCTCGAGGACGGCTCGCTGCAGCTCGCGCAGCTGCCGGAGGTGCAAGGCGCTTTCGTCGCGCTCGATCCGAGCGACGGCGCGATCGTCGCGCTGAGCGGCGGCTTCGACTTCTACCTCGACAGCTATAACCGCGCCACGCAGTCCAACCGTCAGCCGGGGTCGTCGTTCAAGCCGTTCGTGTATTCGGCCGCGCTGGAGAACGGCTTCACCGTCGCCACCATCGTCAACGATGCGCCGATCACGATAGAGGACCCGGTGCTCGAGACCGTCTGGAAGCCGGAGAACTACGAGAAGCGCTTTTACGGCTACGTCCGATTGCGCGAGGCGCTGATCCACTCGATCAACACCGCGTCCGTCCGTGTCATCCTGAAGGCGGGCATCATGAACACGGTGCGGCACCTCCAGAAATTCGGCTTCGACGAGGTCGCGCTGCCGCCGAACGCCGCCCTCGCGCTCGGCGTCGGCGGCGTCTCGCCGTTGGAGCTCGCGGCGGGGTACGCGGTGTTCGCGAACGGCGGGTTCCGCGTGACGCCTTATTTCATCGACCGCATCGAGAACGCCGCGGGCGAGGTGCTTTATCAAGCTCAGCCGGCATTCGCCTGCGGCGACTGCGTCGAGGTGCCGGCCGGCGACGAGGAACCCGCGCTGATCGAGGACGTCACGGAGCTTTATCCCCCGATGCGCCTCGCGCCCCGCGCAATCAGCCCGCAGAACGCGTACCTCGTCACGGACATGCTCCACGATGCGGCGGGGCCCGGAGGCACGGGCGCGCGCGCCCGGCGAGAGCTCGGGCGCTTGGACATCGCCGGCAAGACCGGCACGACGAACGACCTCCGCGACGCCTGGTTTGCGGGCTTCAACCCGGACGTCGTGGCCGCCGCATGGGTCGGCTTCAACTTCAATCGCCCTCTCGGGGGGCGCGAGCAGGGCGCCGTCACGGCGCTGCCGATTTGGACGGCGTTCATGAAGGAAGCCCTCGAGGGTGTTCCGGAGCGCACGTTCGAGGAGCCGCCCGGCATCGTGACCGTGCGCATCAACCCCGAGAACGGCCTCGTCGCGAGCGGCGCGAACCCGAACACGATCTTCGAGAAGTTCCGCATCGGGCACCTGCCCGAGCGGGAGCCCGACGCTGCGTTCCCGACCCACGACTTGCCCGCTTCCCCGGAAGGCCCGGCTACACAACCGCGCGAAATCTTTTGAGCTTTGTGATGGGTAGACGCACTTCTGGACCCGCGCTCGCCGCTTTGCGCGAGCGTCTCGCGCAGACCGCGGCGCGGCTCATGATCGAAGGCGGCATCGAGGACTACGGCCTCGCGAAGCGCAAGGCCGCGGAGCGGCTCGGCGTGCGCAATCTCGGCGCGTTGCCGAGCAATGCGCAAATCGCGGCGAGCGTCGCGGAGCGCCAGCGGATCTTCGAGCCGGACACACAGCGGCGGCGCGTGCAAGGTCTTCGCCGCATCGCGCTCGGGATCATGGACTTGCTCGCACCGTTCGAGCCGCGCCTGGTCGGCCCGGTGCTCGCCGGCACCGCGACGCCGGCTTCGCCGATCGAGCTGCATGCCTTCGCCGATTCCCCGGAGAGCGTCGCGGCCCTGCTCGTCGACCACGGGGTCGCGCTGCGCGACTGCCAGAGGCGCTACCGCTTCAGCGCCCGCCGCGTCTCGCTCGTGCCGGGGTATCGCTTCGTACAGGACGGCGCCGACGTCGTCGTCGTCACGTTTCCGGAGAACGGGCTGCGGGAGGCGCCGCTGAGCCCGGTGGATCAGCGGCCGATGCGGCGCGCCGGCCGCAACGAGGTCGCGGAGCTCGTGCCGGACGCGAATTGAGCTTCCGCGTCCGAACGCCCTCGCGGAGCGCGGAGCCTCGCCGGCGCGAGAACGGGACGACCGGTCAGCGGGAGCGGGCCGCGATCGGGCGGTAGTCTCGTCGAGTCGGGCCGACGTAGAGCTGGCGGGGCCGGCCGATTCGCGTGGCCGGATCCGTCACCATCTCCCGCCAGTGTGTCACCCAGCCGACGCAGCGCGCGATCGCGAACATCACGGTGAACATCGACTTCGGGATGCCGAGCGCCCGATAGATGATGCCCGAGTAGAAGTCGACGTTCGGGTAGAGATTCTTTTCGATGAAGTACTCGTCCTTCAACGCGATCTCCTCGAGGCGCAACGCGAGCTCGAAGAGAGGCGTGTCGTTCTGACCGAGCTTCTCGAGCAGCCGGTGGCACATCTCGCGGATGATCGCGGCGCGCGGATCGTAGCTCTTGTAGACGCGGTGCCCGAAGCCCATCAGGCGGAACGGGTCCTTTCTGTCCTTCGCCTTCGCGACGTATTGCCCGATGCGGTCGACGGAGCCGATCTCCTCGAGCATGTTGATGACGGCTTCGTTCGCGCCGCCGTGCGCCGGCCCCCACAGGGCCGACATGCCGGCCGCGACGGCCGCGTACGGGTTCGTCCCGGAGCTCCCGGCGAGGCGCACGGTGGAGGTGCTGCAATTCTGCTCGTGGTCGGCATGCAGGATGAACAGCAGGTCGAGCGCTTCCGCGGCGACCGGGTCCACTTGGTACTCGTCGGACGGCACGGCGAAGAACATGTGCAGCAGGTTGCTGCAGTAGTCCAGCCGGTTCTGCGGATAAACGAACGGCTGGCCGCGCGAGTGCTTGTAGGCGGCGGCCGCGATCGTCGGGAGTTTCGCGATGATGCGATGCGCGAAGATGTCGCGATCGCGCGGGTCGTGGATGTCGGTGCTGTCGTGGTAGAAGGCCGCCATCGAAGCGACGACGCCCGAGACCATCGCCATCGGGTGCGCGTTGTGGTGGAAGCCGTTGAAGAACCGCAGCAACGACTCGTTGATCATCGTGTGCGTGCGGATCGAGTGATCGAACTCCTCGAGCTCCGCGGCGGTCGGCAGCTCGCCGTGCAGCAGCAGATAAGCCACCTCGATGAAGCTCGACTCGCGGGCCAGCTGCTCGATCGGATAGCCGCGATAGAGCAGGATGCCGGCCTCGCCGTCGATATACGTGATGCTGCTCTCGCAGCTCGCCGTCGACGCATATCCGGGGTCGAACGTGAACATGCCGTGCTCTGTATAGAGCTGCGTGACGTCCACGACCTCGGGGCCGATCGTCGGCTGGCGTACGGGGAACTCGACCACCTCGCCCGAGCCGGGGAGGGTCAGAGTCAAGCGCTTCTCAGTCATCCAATCGCACCTGGCAGTGGCAAATTCGCATTATTCCGGCCCCGTGCCAGGGCGGATTCGGCGGTGTGGGCGCGCCGGAGAGCGCCGGCGAACGCAACCGGCTCATTATAACAGCGCCGACTGACCCTCCAAACGGCGAGGCGGAGCGCGCGTCGGGTTTCCGAGATGCCGCGAGCCGCGGCCGCTCGATCACTTGCTCGAGGTCATGCCGTAGCGGCGGCGGAATTTGTCCACGCGGCCGCCCGTGTCGACGATCTTCTGCTTGCCGGTATAGAACGGATGACACGCGGAGCACACCTCGACGTGCATGTCCTCGGTGTGTGTGGACCGCGTCTTGATCACGTTGCCGCATCCGCACGTGATCGTGATTTCTTTGTACTCTGGATGAATATTCGGCTTCATGGGTTCGGTCCGTGCCGGGCGCGTGAGAATACTGCCGGGCCCGCGTTCGGCACAAGGCCCGCGGGCAAAACTCGCCCCGGCGCCCCGCCCGTCCGACCTTCGGTTCGACCGCGGCGCCCCCGGGTCGTTCGATCGTCGACGCGAATGTGAAATCCGTCTCCTTATCCACAGAAACTGTGGATAACTTTGTGGAAACCCTCAGGGACGCGGCCGGCGAGCGCCGGCCGGAAAACGATTTCGGTTCGTTTGGTCAAAAAACGACCAGCCCGTAAATCTCTTTATTTTTCTGATGCTTAAGAAAGGATATGCAGCAGACGTCGCAACAATGGCCTGCAAGAATCTTGATTCTGCGTAGCGACACCGCTCCTGTGTATAACGACGGCCGCGGGCCCCGCGGAGCCGCTCCGCGACGTCATTCCGCGCCGGGGCCGCCTTCGAGCAGCCGCGCGAGGCGGCGGAGCGCGATCCCGCGGTGGCTGATCTCGTTCTTGCGCTCGGGCGGAAGCTCGGCGGCCGTGCAGCCTCGCAGCGGATCGAAGAACACCGGATCGTAGCCGAAGCCGCCGGAGCCGGATGGGGCCGTCGCGATCCGGCCGGCCCAGGTCCCCGTCGCGATCAGCGGGGCCGGGTCCTCGGGGGATGCGAGCGCCACGACCACGCAGTGGAACCGGGCGCCCCGGCGCCCTTCCGGCACACCCTCCAGGGCTTCGAGCAGGCGCGCCACGTTCGCCCGGTCGTCCGCGTCCGGGCCCGCCCACCGGGCCGACCGCACGCCGGGCGCCCCGCCGAGCGCATCGACGCAGAGGCCCGAATCGTCGGCGATCGCGGGGAGCCCCGAGCGCTCGCAAGCGTGGCGTGCCTTCAGGAGCGCGTTCTCGACGAAGCTCGGGGCCGTCTCCGCCGCCGGCTCGATGCCGAGCTCGTCCTGCGAGACGAGCGCGACGTCGGCGTCGCGCAGCAGCGTGCGAATCTCCGCGAGCTTGCCGCGGTTGCCGGTCGCGACGACCCAGCGGACCGTCATGCGTCGAGCACGGCGGCTTGCGCGGCCAGCAGCGACCGCACGCCGTGCTCCGCGAGGCCGAGGAGCTGCTCGAGCTCGGAGCGCAGGAACGCGTGACCCTCCGCCGTGCCCTGTATCTCGACGAATCCGCCCGCTTCGTTCATCACGACGTTCATGTCCGTCTCGGCCTCCATGTCCTCCGCGTAGTCGAGGTCGAGCACGGGCACGCCGCGAAAGATGCCGACGGAGACGGCCGCGACCTGCCCGTGGATCGGGTTGCGGTCGAGCTCGCGGCGCTCGACGAGGCGGCCGGCGGCCAGCGCGAGCGCGATGTAGCCGCCGGAGATCGCGGCCGTGCGCGTCCCGCCGTCCGCCTGAATCACGTCGCAGTCGATCGTGATCGTGCGCTCGCCGAGCGCGCGCCGGTCCACGACCGCTCGCAAGCTGCGGCCGATCAGCCGCTGAATCTCGAGCGTGCGGCCGCCTTGCTTGCCTCGGGCTGCTTCACGCGGCGTGCGTGTATGCGTCGCGCGGGGCAGCATGCCGTACTCGGCCGTGACCCAGCCTTCCTGCCGGCCTTTCAAGAACGGCGGGACCCGGCATTCGACCGAAGCGGTGCAGAGCACGCGGGTCTCGCCGAACTCCGCGAGCACCGACCCCTCGGCGTGGCGGGTGTAGTTCGCGGTGAAGCGCACGGGGCGCATCTCGTCGGGCTTGCGTTTACTGGGACGCATCCGAAACCTCCGTGCTCACTCGCCGAGCCATCGAAGCGCCGCGGCGCTGGTGTTGTCGCTGTGCGGGCTGTTACACCGAACCGCTTGCTCGGCCAGCGCCGCGAGGGCTTTCGTCAACCGCTTCCGGCCGTCCGCGAACGCGCCGATCTCGGCATCGTCGATGCCGGACCAGAGCCCGTCCGTGCACACGAGGATCACGTCGCCTTCGTGCACCCGCTTGCGCGACGTGATGCTCATGTTCGGCAGCGGCGTGTCTCCCCCGAGGCAGCACTCGACGTAATTGCGCATCGGGTGATAGCGGATCTCCCGCTCCGCGATCAAACCTTCGCGCAGAAGCAGCTCGACGTGGCTGTGATCGCGCGTGCGCTCGTGCACGCGGCCGCGTCGCAGGTGGTAAATACGGCTGTCGCCGACGTGCGCCCAGTAGGCCCCCGCGTCCTGCACGAGGCAAACGGCACAGGTCGCGCGCGGCTTGTGATCCATGGGCACGCCCTTGCCGAGCTCGACGACCCTGCCGTGCGCGTGCGAAAGCGCGAGCGTGAGGAAACCTTGCGGGTCGAGCACCGCGCCGCCCTCCTCGTTGAAGCACTCCGCCAGCGTCTCCACCGTCACCTCCGCGGCGCGGGCTCCTTCGGCGTGGCCGCCCATGCCGTCCACGACGACGAGCAGCGCCGCCGTGTCCGTGGCGAAGACGTCGACGCGGTCCTGGTTGTCCTGACGGTTTCCGGGCAGGCTCAGTTTCGCGTACTCGATGCGCACTGGCAGGCTCGCTCTGTTGCTAGACTAGTGGCGCGCCCGGGGCGCGAGACCGGGCGGCGCGCCGCGGCGCTCACGTGCGGACGCGAAGGCCCGCCGCGTGCGGCTCGGGCGCCGCACGGGCGGCCGCCCTGGCCGGACCGGCTCCAGCCGCGCACTTTGTACGATTCGACGGAACGGATTCAACACCTTGCCTCACAGCATGACAGGGTTCGCGAGCGCCGAGGCGATTTGTGCGCCGTTTCGCCTCGCGTGGGAGCTGCGCAGCGTCAATCACCGCTTCCTCGACGTGAGCGTCCGTCTGCCCGACGAGCTCCGCCCGCTCGAGCCCGAATGCCGCGACGTCGTCTCGCAATCGGTGCGGCGCGGTAAGGTCGACTGCACCTTGAAGATCTCCGTGGCCGCCGAGTCCGGAGGAGCGTACGAAATCGTGCCCGCGGCCCTCGAGGAGCTGCGCGGCCTCGAGAAGCAGGTGCTGCGCGTCTTCCCGGACGCCCGCTCGCTTTCCGTGCTCGAGGCGCTGCGCTGGCCGGGCGTGCTGAAAGAGCCGCAGCTCGATTTCGCCGTGCTCGCGGAGCCGGCCAAGCGCTCGCTGCGGGAGGCAGCCGCCGCCTTGAAAGCGGCGCGAGCGCGGGAGGGGAGCCGACTGGCCGCATCGCTCGAGGAGCGCAACGAAGCGATCGTCTCGCTGCTCGGGGCCGTGCGGCCGTGCGTGGAGAGCGCCGAGGCCCGCTACCGCCAGAAGCTCGAGGAGCGTCTCGCTCGGCTCGACGTTCAGGCGCAGCCGGAGCGACTCGAGCAGGAGCTCGTGCTGCTCGCGCAGCGGCTCGACGTCACCGAGGAGATCGACCGCCTGGCCGGCCACGTCGCCGAGGTCCGCGGCGTGCTCGCACGCGCGGAGCCGATCGGCAGGCGGCTCGATTTTCTGATCCAGGAAATGAACCGCGAGGCGAACACACTCGCGTCGAAGGCGCAGGACGAGGACCTGACGCGCGCTGCGGTCGAGCTCAAGGTGCTGATCGAGCAGATGCGCGAGCAGGTGCAGAACCTGGAGTAGCGATGGCGCCGCATGCAAATCCCCGCGGGCGCCTCGTGGTTCTCGCGGCGCCGTCCGGCGCCGGCAAGACCACCCTCGTGCGCGAGCTGCTCCGCCGCGAGCCGGACGTGCGCTTCTCCGTCTCCTACACGACGCGGCCGCCGCGCGCGAACGAGCGCGACGGCGTCGACTACTTCTTCGTGAGCGAGGAACGCTTCGCGCGCATGATTCGCGACGACGAGTTTCTCGAGCACGCCCGCGTGTTCGATCATTGGTACGGCACCGGCCGGGAGCACGTCGAGGGGCTGCTCGCCTCGGGCGCCACCGTGCTGCTCGAGATCGATTGGCAGGGCGCACGCCAGGTCCGGGAGCGGGCGCCGGAGGCGCGGACGGTGTTCATCCTCCCGCCGCGCCTCGACGCGCTCGAGGCCCGGCTCACGGCGCGCGCCAGCGATCCTCCGGCCGTGATCGCGCGGCGGCTTGCCGACGCCGTCTCGGACATGAGCCATTGGAACGAATTCGGGTACGTCGTGGTCAACGACGATCTCGACCGCGCCGCCGATGCGCTCGCCGCCATCGTGCGCGGCGGCGGGGAGGAGTATCGGAGCGACTCGCCGGCGACCCGCCGGCGGGTGGCGCGAGTGCTCGCGAGCATCCCGGCCGGCCGCGGCGCCTGCATCCCTTCGAGCTGAGCGCCCGGGGGGCGCCCGCGGCCCCGGCGAAAAAGGCCTTGTCCCCGCGGCCCCTTAGCGTGACAGGTTAGGCGCGGCGCGGGGGTTGGAGTTACACTGAACTGCTGCTTTCAAGGAGGAGCCGATGGCGCGAATTACCGTCGAGGACTGCACCCAGCACGTCCCCAACATGTTTCAGCTCGTGCTCGTCGCCGCGAAGCGCGCGCGACAGCTGTCGAACGGCGCGCATGCGATGGTCGAATGGGAGAACGACAAGCCCACCGTCGTGGCCCTTCGCGAGATTGCCGAGGGCTATATCGACGAGAGGATTCTCGACGAGCGCGATCAGCCGGTGGAAGACCTGCTCGACCTCGAGAAGAGCGCCGCGCTGATCCCGGACGACATCCTTTCGCCGCGGCCGATGGGCGGCACCGAGTGAGCGGGTCGCCGCTCTCGTGATCCATGAGCTACGTCGGCGCGATCCGCGACAAACGGCTTCCGGCCGTATGGCGCGCCGATGATCATGGGTTCGGCCAGCTGATCGCACGCGTCGGCGCGTACCTTCCCGCCGAGGATCTCCCGGGAATCACCGCAGCCTACGAGTTCGCCGCGAAGGCGCATGCCGGCCAGTTCCGGCGCAGCGGCGAGCCTTACGTCTCTCACCCCGTCGCCGTCGCGCAGATTCTCGCGGGCCTGTATCTCGACGCGGGCTCGATCAAGGCCGCGCTGCTCCACGACGTCGTCGAGGACACGCCGGCGACGCTCGCCGAGATCGAGGAGTGCTTCGGCGACGACGTCGCGTTGCTGGTCGACGGCGTCAGCAAGCTGGATCAGCTGCGCTTCGACAGCGCGGCCGAAGCGCAGGCCGAAAGCTTCCGCAAGATGCTGCTCGCGATGGTGCAGGACTTGCGAGTGATCCTCGTCAAGCTCGCCGACCGGACGCACAACATGCGCACGATCCACGCGCTGCCCGTCGAGAAGCAGCGGCGGATCGCCCGCGAGACGGTGGAGATCTACGCGCCGATCGCGAACCGTCTCGGTATCTACAGCCTGAAGGTGGAGCTCGAGGATCTCGGCTTCAAGACGCTCTATCCGTTCCGTTATCGCGTTCTCGAGCGGTCCTTGCGCCGAGCGCGCGGCAATCAGCGGCAGCCGCTGCGGCGAATCGAGGCTCGCTTCGTCGACGAGCTCGCCGCGAACGGGATCACCGCGCGGGTCACCGGCCGCGAGAAGCACCTTTACAGCATCTACAAGAAGATGCTTCGCAAGCACGCCCATCTCGCCGAGATCGTCGACGTGTTCGGCATCCGTATCATCGTCCCCGACGTCGACACGTGCTATCGAGTGCTCGGGCTCGCCCACCAGCTCTACAAGCCCATGCCCGGCCGCTTCAAGGACTACATCGCCATTCCGCGAGTGAACGGATACCAGTCGCTGCACACCACGCTGTTCGGCCCGAACGGGCTGCCGCTCGAAGTGCAGATCCGCACCGAGGAGATGGACAAGGTCGCGGAGCGGGGCGTCGCCGCGCACTGGCAATACAAGGCCGTGGACAAGCGCACGTACAGCACCGAGGAGCGCGCGCGCGAGTGGCTCGCCGGGCTGATGGAGATGCAGCACTCGGCGAACTCGGAGGAGTTTCTCGAGACCGTCAAGGTCGATCTCTTTCCGGACAAGGTCTACGTGTTCACGCCGAAGGGCGACATCATGCGCCTGCCGCGCGGCTCCACCGCCGTGGATTTCGCGTACGCGGTCCACACGGACGTCGGCAACCGGTGCGTGGCGGCGAAGATCGATCGCCGACTCGTGCCGTTGAAGACTCCGCTCGGGAACGGTCAGACGGTCGAGATCATCACGGCCCGCGGCGCCCGTCCGAACCCGAACTGGGTGAACTTCGTCGCGACCGCGAAGGCGCGGAACGCGATTCGCGCGTATCTCAAGAACCTGCGCCGCGACGAGGCGCGGGAGCTCGGGCGGCGCCTGCTGAGCCAGGCGCTGCGGCCATACTCGATCAGCCTGCGGCGGCTGCCGAGAGAGCGGTGCGCGCAGCTCCTCGAGGAGCTCGGCGTGGCCGACATGGCGACGCTCTACGAGCAGCTCGGGCTCGGCGAGCGGCTCGCGCCGGTCGTCGCCGGCATGCTCGCGCAGGGCGACGGCGGCCCCGACAGCGATCTCGCCGGCCGGCGCAAGCCGCTCGAGATCGCGGGCACCGAAGGCCTCGTCGTCAACTATGCGCGCTGCTGCTACCCGATCCCGGGCGACGAGATCATCGGGTTCATGTCGAGCGGCCGCGGCATCGTGATTCACCGCACGACGTGCGGCAATCTCGCGGAGTACCGCAAGCAGCCGTCGAAGTGGATCCCGGTCAACTGGAAGCACGACGTCCAAGGCGAGTTCCTCTCGGAGATCCAGGTGCGCACGCTCGATCGCGTCGGCCTGCTCGCCGAGGTCGCCGGACGCATCTCCGCCACGCATACGAACATCGATCACGTGCGCGTGGACACCGAAGGCGACGCCTCGGCGCTCCTGTTCAGGCTCAAGGTGAAGGGCCGGAAGCAGCTTGCGCAGGTGCTGCGCAGCATCCGGGCCATTCCGGGCGTCGTGCGCGTCACGCGCGGGACGAGTTGAGGCGACGGATGGAAAGAGAAGCGATCAGCACCACGCGTGCCCCGGGAGCCATCGGCACCTACAGCCAGGCGATTCGGGCGGGCCGCACCGTGTTCCTGTCGGGGCAGATCCCGCTCGACCCGGCCACGATGGAAATCGTCGAAGGCGGGCCCCGGGAGCAGATCCGGCGCGTGTTCGACAATTTGGCCGCCGTCGCGGAAGCCGCCGGAGGCGGTCTCTCCGATACCGTCAAGCTCACCGTCTATCTCACCGACCTCGGGCAATTCCCGGTCGTGAACGAGATCATGGCCGAGTACTTCTCTGAGCCCTTTCCGGCGCGCGCCGTGATCGGGGTCGCGGCGCTGCCGAGAGGCGTCGCGGTCGAGATGGATGCGATTCTCGTGCTTCCCGAGTCCGCCCTCGGGCGGTGAGACGACGCTCTTTCCCCGCCCCGCGTAGCCCACGGGTGGCGCTTCGCGATCACGACGTTTTCGATCGGCCGGTCGCGACCCTCGCCGGCGTCGGTCCCCGCCTCGCCGGCCAGCTCCGGAGGCTCGGCGTCGAGCGGATCGGCGACGCGTTGACGTTGCTGCCGCAACGCTACGAGGATCGCACCGAGGTCCGGCCGCTCGGCGCCGCGCGCCCCGGAGAGAAGGTGCTCGTCGAAGGCGTCGTCGAGCTCACCGAAGTCGTCGTGCGCCGGCGCCGGTCGCTGCTTTGCAGGATCGGCGACGGCACCGGCGCGCTCACGCTGCGCTTCTTTCATTTCGCGCCCGGGGTGCGGGAGCGGCTCGTCCGCGGTGCACGCTTGCGCTGCTTCGGCGAGGTCAGGATCGGCCCCACGGGTCTCGAGATGGTGCACCCCGAGTGGCGGACGCTCGCGCCGGGCGACGCGGCGGCCGACACGACGATGACGCCGGTCTATCCTTCGACCGAAGGCCTCGCTCAGCAGCGCCTGCGCCGCGTCGTGCAGCAGGTGCTCGCGATCGTCGAGCGCGAGCCGCTCACGGATTACCTCGCCGATCGCCTGCCGCCCGAATCGCCGACGATCAACGATGCATTGAAGGGGTTGCACCAGCCTCCGCCCGGAAGCGATTTCACGGCCCTCGCCGCCGGCCGCCACCCATGGCAACGCCGCGTCGCGCTCGAGGAGCTGGTCGCGCAGCGGCTCAGCCTGAAGCGCCTCGCGCTCGGCGCCGAAGCCGAGGAGGCGGAGCGGATCGAGGACGTCGGCGGCGAGCTCGCTCGGCTGCGCGCCGTGCTGCCGTTCGCGCTGACCGGCGCACAGGAGAAGGCGCTCGGCGAGATCCTCGGCGATCTCGCCGGCGACAAGCCGATGCATCGACTGCTCCAAGGCGATGTCGGATCGGGCAAGACCGTGGTCGCGGCGGCGGCCGCGCTCGTTGCGCACTCGGCCGGGTTCCAGACCGCCGTGATGGCGCCGACGGAGCTGCTCGCCGAGCAGCACTTTGCGAGCTTCCAGTCGTGGCTCGAGCCGCTCGGCGTCCGCGTCGTGCTCCTGACCGGATCGCTCGGCTCGGCCGCCCGCGCCGCCTCGCTCGAAGCGCTTGCGCACGGCCGCGCCGCGGTCGCCGTCGGCACGCACGCCCTCTTTCAGGAGAGCGTGCGCTTCGACGCGCTCGCGCTCGTGATCGTCGACGAGCAGCACCGGTTCGGAGTTCGTCAGCGCCTCGAGCTGAAGCGCAAGGGCAAGGCGGGCTCGACGGTGCCGCACCAGCTCATCATGACCGCCACGCCGATCCCGCGCACGTTGGCGATGACGGCCTACGCCGATCTCGACTGCTCGGTGATCGACGAGCTTCCGGCCGGCCGCAAGCCGATTCGCACGGTCGCGATGCCCGAGCAGCGCCGCGCCGAGCTGGTCCGGCGCGTCGGCGAGCATTGCCGGCAGGGACGTCAGGCGTACTGGGTGTGCCCGCTGATCGACGAGTCGGAGCTCGTGGAGTCGAGCGCGGCCGTCCGCCTCGCCGGCGAGCTCGAGGCGGCCCTGCCGGACCTCCGCGTCGGCCTCGTGCACGGCCGCATGAAGGCGGCCGAGAAGGACGAAGTGATGCGGGCGTTCAAGGAGCAGCGGATCGATTTGCTGGTCGCCACGACCGTCGTCGAGGTCGGGGTGGACGTGCCGAGAGCGACGCTGATGGTCATCGAGAACGCCGAGCGCATGGGGCTCGCGCAGCTGCATCAGCTGCGCGGCCGGGTCGGGCGCGGCGAGCTCGAGTCGAGCTGCGTGCTGCTCTACAAGCCGCCGCTCTCCGCGGTCGCTCGGCAGCGCCTCGATCTGCTGCGCCGGACGAACGACGGCTTCGAGATCGCGCAGAAGGACCTCGAGCTGCGCGGCCCGGGCGAGGTCCTCGGCACGCGTCAGACCGGCATCGTGCAGCTTCGGGTCGCCGATCTCCTGCGCGATGCCGACCTTTTGCCCGCCGTCATCCGGATCTCGGACGAGCTGCTCGAGCGCTGCCCCGAGCGGGTCGGCCCGTTGATCCGCCGCTGGGTGCGCGGCGCGCGCGAGTACGCGAAGGTCTGAGCGCCGGCGCCCTGCACGTGCGCCGCGCCGCCTTCGATCTGTGAGCCACGGAGCCCGCGCGCCGCGGACGGTCGACTAGAATGGCGCGGATGAACGTGGAGGTGGACTGGCGCGCGCTCGCGGCCTCGCTGTGGGCGCGGACTCAGGCCCGCTCGAGATGGCTGCTCTACCATCTCGAGCTGATCCTCGATCACTACTCGAAGTACGGGCGCCTGATGCGCCTGCACCGGCCGATCGGCATCTGGCTGCTCCTTTGGCCGACTCTGTGGGCGCTGTGGCTCGCCGGCGCCGGGCGACCGGACGAGAAGGTCTTCATCGTCCTCGTGCTCGGCACGATCGTCACGCGCTCGGCCGGCTGCATCATCAACGACCTCGCGGACCGCAAGATCGACCCGCACGTGCGGCGCACGGCGGACCGCCCGCTCGCGACCGGCGAGGTGGCGCCGGCCGAGGCGCTGATCCTGTTCGTCGGTCTGATGCTGGTCGCGCTCGGCCTCGTGCTGACGTTGAACCAGCTGACGCTCTGGCTCGCCGTCGCGGGCGCCGTGCTCGCAGTGCTCTATCCTTTTGCGAAGCGGGTGCTCGCGACGCCGCAGTTCGTCCTCGGCCTCGCGTTCGCCTGGGGCGTGCCGATGGCGTACGCGGCGCAGCTCGGCTCCGTCCCGCGCCTCGGATGGCTGCTGTTCGTCGCGTCGATCAGCTGGGTCGTGATCTACGACACGCAGTACGCGATGGTCGATCGCGAGGACGATCTCAGAATCGGCGTGAACTCGACCGCGATCCTCTTCGGCGACATGGACCGGGCGTTCATCGCCGGGCTGCAGGCGCTCTTCTTCGCGAGCATGCTGCTCGTCGGGCGCAGCGCGGAGCTCGGCCCGTGGTACTACGGCGGCCTCGGTCTCGCCGCGCTGCTCGCGCTTTATCAGCTCTATCTGATTCGCCACCGCGAGCCCGAAGGCTGCTTTCGCGCGTTCCTGAACAACGCGTGGCTCGGCGGCTGCGTGTTCCTCGGCATCCTCCTCGATTACGTGTTCGTCCGCGCCGGGACGCCGCCCGCGTCCTGACGCGCGGCGCCCGCAGCGTCCCGGGGGCCCCCGCGTCGGCCTCCGCCGGCGTGAGCGGTGCCCGGCACCGTGCGGGCGACCGCGATCGCCTCCACGCGAACGGCGCCCGCGGCCCGCAGCACGGCCGCGAGCGCGTTCACCGTGGACCCCGTAGTGATCACGTCGTCGACGACGGCGATTCGACGGCCCGGAAGCGGGCGCAGCGCGCGGAACGCGTGAGCGACGTTCGCGCGCCTCGCGCGGGCGCCGAGACGAGATTGCGCGGGCGCGGGCCGGACGCGCGACACGGCGGCGAGCTCGATCCTCAGGCCGAGCTCCGCCGCGAGCGCCTGTGCGATCTCGACGGCCTGGTTGTACCCGCGCCGGAGCAGCCGCTCGCGGTGCAGCGGCACCGGCACGAGCGTGTCGGCCGCGAGGCCGCCGTCGGCCAGCGCCGCGGCGACCGGTTCCGCGAGAAGCAGACCGAGCGCACGGCCGAGCATGCGGCCGTGGCCGAACTTCAGCGCCTGCAGGTAATGATCGAGCGGGAAACAGTACTCGAGCGGCGCGATCATCCGCTCGACGTGCCACGCCGCCGCCTCGCGCGGGCAGCGGCGCACCGGCGACGGCAAGCCGCAAATGCCGCACGGCCGCGAGATCGGCCGAAGCTCGGCGGCGCACCCGTGACAGAATCCGGCCTCGCTCGGCCCCCGGCAGGCCGGGCAGACCTCGGTGAAGGCGGCGCACAGAAACGCCGCGATTGCGGCGCGCTTCGTCAAGTTGACACCCCTCGGTGCGGTTCTGATACTGCCAGCCTCCCGCACGACGGCGAACGGAGCGAGCCGGGAATGTCCACCGTCGAACAGGAAATCCGCATCAACGGCATCGCGGTCGGCGTGCATCCGCGCACCGATTGGACTTGCGACGAGGTTCGCTCGCTGTTCGACGCGCCACTGATCGATCTCGTGCATGCGGCGCAAACCGTGCACCGCCGCCATTTCGACCCGAACGCCGTTCAGGTGTCGACGCTGCTGTCGATCAAGACGGGCGCCTGCCCCGAGGATTGCGCCTACTGCCCGCAAAGCGTCCGTTACGACACGGGAGTCCCCGTGCACGATCTGATGCCGCTCGCCGAGGTCCGGCGCGCGGCCGAGCGGGCGAAAGCCGCCGGCGCCACGCGCTTCTGCATGGGCGCCTCGTATCGCGGGCCGAAGGACGGGCATCTCGGTCCCATCATCGAGATGATACGTGAGGTGAAAGCGCTCGGCCTCGAGACGTGCGCAACGCTCGGCCTGCTTCGCGACGGCCAGGCCGAGCGCCTCGCCGAAGCCGGTCTCGATTACTACAACCACAACCTCGACACGTCCGAGGCCTTCTATCCGCAGATCATCACGACACGCACGTTCGGCGACCGGCTCGAGACGCTGCGGCGCGTGCGCGCGGCCGGCCTCAAGGTCTGCTGCGGCGGCATTCTCGGCCTCGGTGAAGCGCGGTCCGATCGGATCGAGATGCTGCAGACGCTCGCGACGCTCGCGCCGCACCCGGAGAGCGTCCCGATCAACCGGCTCGTGAAGGTGCCCGGCACGCCGCTCGAGGCCGCCGACGACGTCGACGCCTTCGAGTTCGTCCGCACCGTCGCCGTCGCGCGCCTCCTGATGCCGGCGTCCCACGTCCGGCTTTCCGCCGGCCGGACGGACTTCAGCGACGAGATGCAGGCGCTGTGCTTCCTTGCCGGCGCAAACTCGATTTTCTATGGAGAGAAGCTGCTCACGACGGAGAATCCGAGCGCCGCGGACGACGACGCGCTGTTCGCGCGGCTCGGCTTGCGGCGAGAGCGGCGCGCGGGCGAAGCGGTATAGCGCGCCGCGCGCCGCGCGCCCGCGCCGGCTCCGAGCCGGCCGTGTGCCGTCCCCGCGCCGCGCCTCGCGCCGCGGCGTCCGCCCGTCGGCGCGCGCATGAGCCCCGCCTCGCTCGAGGACGTGCTGCCCGATCCGCGGGCCGCACGGCGGGCGTTCGACCGGGCCGCCGAGACGTTCGACGCGGCCAGCGTCGTGCACGACGAGGCGCGCGATCGCCTCGTCGGGCGCCTCGAGCTGATGCGGCTCTCGCCGGCGGTGATCGTCGATCTCGGCTCCGGCCTCGGCGCGGGTGCTCGGCAGCTTCGGGCCCGCTTCCCGGACGCCCGCCTCCTCGCGGTCGACTGGAGCCTGCCGATGCTCGCGGCCGGACGGGCGCGCGGCACGCCCGCCGCGCCGATCGCCGGCGCGGCCGAGCGCCTGCCGCTGAAAAATGGCCAAGTGGACCTCATTTTCGCTAATATGCTGCTCCCCTGGAGCAGGCCCGAGCGGTTGTTCAGGGAAGCGGCGCGGACGCTGACGCAGGGCGGCCTGCTGTTGTTCTCGACTTTGGGACCCGACACGCTCGAGCAGCTGCGCCGCGCGTGGGCGGCCGTGGACGATCGCGTGCACGTGCACGCGTTCGTCGACATGCACGACCTCGGCGATCTCGCTGTTGCGTCCGGGCTCGCCGAGCCCGTCGTCGACGTGGATCGAATGGAGCTTCGATACAGGGACGTACACTCAGTGATCCGAGACTTGCGTTCTTGCGGCGCCGTGAACGTCGCCGCCGGCCGTCGGCGCGCGTTGACGGGCCGCGCGCGGTGGGCCGGCTTCGAGCGGGCGCTCGAGTCCGGCCGGCATGCGGGCCGCTTTCCCGTGACGGTGGAGCTGATCCTCGGCCATGCATGGGGCAGCGGCCGTGCGCCGCTCGCGCGCCGAGGACGCGCGCCCGGCGAGGTCGGCGTCGCGCCCGAGGACATCGGCATCATGCGAAGGCGGCCGCGATGACGGCGCGCCGTGATCGAACGCACACCGTCTGCGACGCAGTCCGCACGAATGCGACGCGGCCTATAGGTGGAAGCCGAAACCCAGCCGGAAAGAGCGCTTTGTTAAGATCTCTTTGCCCGCCCTCTATTCATTGTTGCTGTTGAAATCACCGTGATGAACATAAAGTCAGGCCCCGTTGCGGCCGCTCTCGCGGTGCTGGCCGTCCTCTTCGCCTCGCCCGTGTGGGCGGATTTCGAGGTCAACATGCCCCGCGGAGTGACGACGATCAGCCGCGAGGTTTACGGGCTGCACATGCTGATCCTCTGGGTGTGCGTGGTCATCGGCATCGCCGTCTACACGGCGATGATCGTCGCGATGATCCGCTATCGAAAGAGCCGCAACCCGACACCGGCTAAGTTCTCGCACAACACCACGGCGGAGGTTCTCTGGACGGCCATTCCGGCCGTGATTCTCGTGCTGATGGCGATCCCGGCGGCGGAGTCCCTCGTGCGCATCGAGGACACCAGGGACTCGGAGCTCACGATCAAGATCACCGGATATCAGTGGCGATGGCATTACGACTACATCGACGAGGATGTGTCGTTCTTCAGCGCGCTCGCCCGCGAAAGCAACGCCGCTCGCCGTCGCGGCTCCGGGATCGACCCGTACGGCGTCGACCACTATCTGCTCGACGTGGACAACCCGCTCGTCGTGCCCGTCGACACGAAGGTACGGCTGCTGATCACGGCGGCGGACGTCGTGCACGCGTGGTGGGTGCCGGATTTCGCGGTCAAGAAGGATGCGATACCGGGATTTGTGAACGAGTCGTGGTTCCAGGCCACCGAGGAGGGCACGTTCCGCGGGCAGTGCGCGGAGCTGTGCGGAATGGATCACGGGTACATGCCGATCGTCGTACAGGTCGTGAGCAAGGAAAAGTTCGACGAGTGGCTGTCGGAGCAGGCGCGTCCCGCCCTGTCGCAGGCGGACTGACAGAGCGCATGAGGGGCCCGCTGGGGGCAACGCCCGGAGGTTTAGGAGAGTTTTCGAAATGAGCACGACTGCGATCGACGTCCACGCCGGCCACCGCCCGAAAGGCGTGCTGCCGTGGATCCTGCGTTGGATCACCACGACCAACCACAAGGACATTGGCACCCTGTATCTGGTGTTCAGCCTGCTGATGTTCTTCGTCGGCGGCAGCATGGCGCTCGTGGTTCGGGCGGAGCTGTTCCAGCCCGGGCTTCAGTTCGTCGACCCCTATTTCTTCAATCAGATGACGACCGTGCACGCGCTGATCATGATTTTCGGCATGATCATGCCCGCGTTCGCCGGGTTCGCGAACTGGATGGTGCCGTTGATGATCGGCGCGCCGGACATGGCGCTGCCGCGCCTGAACAACTGGTCGTTCTGGCTGCTGCCGTTCGCCACGGCGATGCTGCTCCTCACGTTCTTCCTTCCGGGCGGCGCTCCGGCCGCCGGCTGGACGATGTATCCGCCGCTGTCCACGCAAGCCGGCGCCTCGTTCCCGTTCATGATCTTCGCCGTTCACCTGCTCGGCATCTCTTCGATCATGGCGTCGATCAACATCATCGTCACGATCATGAACTTGCGCGCCCCCGGCATGACTCTGATGAAGATGCCGATGTTCGTGTGGACGTGGCTGATCACGGCATACCTGATGCTGCTCGCGATGCCGGTGCTCGCGGGGGCCGTCACGATGCTCCTCACGGACCATTTCTTCGGCACGAGCTTTTTCCGGGCCGCGGGCGGCGGCGACCCGGTGATGTATCAGCACATCTTCTGGTTCTTCGGGCACCCGGAGGTCTACATCATCATCATGCCGGCCTTCGGGATCATCTCCCAGGTGATTCCGACCTTCTCGCGCAAGCCGCTGTTCGGTTACGCGGCGATGGTGTACGCCACCGCAAGCATCGCGTTCCTGTCGGCGATCGTGTGGTCGCACCACATGTTCACCGTCGGCATGCCGCTCGCCGGTCAGCTCTTCTTCATGCTGACGACGATGATCATCGCGATTCCGACCGGCGTGAAGATCTTCAATTGGACGGCGACGATGTGGAAAGGCTCGCTGACCTTCGAGACGCCGATGCTGTTCGCGATCGGATTTCTGTTTCTGTTCACGCTCGGCGGGTTCTCTGGCCTGATGGTCGCGATCGTGCCGGCCGACTTCCAGTACCACGACACGTATTTCGTGGTCGCCCACTTCCACTACGTGCTCGTGCCCGGCGCGCTGTTCGGCGCGTTCGCGGGCGCCTACTACTGGCTGCCGAAATGGACCGGCCACATGTATGACGAGCGCCTCGGGAAGCTGCACTTCTGGCTCACGGCGATCTTCGTGAACGTCACGTTCTTCCCGCAGCACTTCCTCGGCCTCGCCGGCATGCCGCGCCGCATCCCCGACTACGCGGTGCAGTTCGCGGACTTCAACGCGATCTCGAGCATCGGAGCGTTCGGGCTCGGCCTCGCGCAGCTGATCTTCGTGTGGGTGATCATCAAGTGCATCCGGGGCGGCGAGAAGGCGACGGACCGCGTCTGGGAAGGCGCGGAAGGGCTCGAATGGACGGTCCCCTCGCCGGCGCCTCACCACACGTTCCAGACGCCGCCGGTGGTGAAATGATCGCGCACACGGCAGGCCCGATGAACGGCGAGCGGCGCGATCCCGACGACGTCGAGGCGCGGCGCTCGAAGGCGCGCGCGAACGCCCGGCTGCTCGCGTTGCTCGCGCTCGCGTTCTACGTGGGTTTCATCCTTCTGGGCCTCGTGAAGGGCATCTTCCCCGCCTGAGGATCGAGACATGCGCCACCGTGAGTTGACGATCAAGCTCGCCCTGCTCGGCGTCGCGATGTTCGGGTTCGGCTTCGCGCTCGTGCCCCTCTACGACGTCTTCTGCGATATCACGGGCCTCGGCGGCCGCACGTCGAACGTCGCCCAGCAGGTCACCGAGAACGTCGACGTCGACCGGACGGTGAGAGTGGAATTCGTCGGCGCAACCGCGGCGGGCTCGCCGTGGGAGTTCCATCCCACCGTCAGCCACGTCGACGTCCACCCCGGGCGGATTTACGAGACGTCCTACTACGCGCGTAACCTCACCGGCACTCCGCTGACCGGGCAGGCCGTGCCGAGCGTGTCCCCGGGGACGGCCGCCAAGTACTTCAAGAAAGTGCAGTGCTTCTGCTTCACGAGCCAGGATTTCGACGCGAGGGAGGGACGCGACATGAAGGTCGTGTTCCTGATCGATCCGGAGCTGCCGGAGTACATCGACACCGTGACCCTCGGTTATACGTTCTTCACGCTCGACGGGCAGTCGTAAACCCTTTATCGAAGAGATCCGAATCGACATGAGCGCCGTGACTCATCCCGACTCCCACTACTACGTCCCGCATGGGACTCGTTGGCCGATCCTCGGCTCGATCGGCCTGTTCTCCCTCGCGTTCGGCTTCAGTCTCTGGCTCAACGGGCTCGGCGCCGGCACTTGGGTGGCCGTGTTCGGTGCCGCCGTGCTGACGGTCATGCTCGTCGGCTGGTTCGGCACCGTGATCGGCGAGAGCGAGAAGGGTCTTTACAACGACCAGGTCGACCGCTCGTTCCGCTGGGGGATGAGCTGGTTCATATTCTCCGAGGTCGTGTTCTTCGGCGCCTTTTTCGGCGCCCTGTTCTATGCGCGCCAGCTGGCGGTGCCGTGGCTCGCCGGCGAGGGCAACAACTTCTACACGAATCTGCTGCTTTGGGAAGGGTTCGAGAACGCGTGGCCGTCCGCGGGCCCGGCCGGGCCCGCGGAGTTCGAGACGATCCCGGCGTGGGGCGTCCCGGCGCTGAACACGGCGATCCTGCTGACGAGCGGTGTGACCTTGACCGTCGCGCACCACATGCTGCGCGCGAACAAGCGGCTCGGCACGGCCGTGTGGCTCGCGGCGACGTTCCTGCTCGGCTTCCTGTTCCTCGGCCTGCAGGCCAAGGAGTACGTGCACGCGTACACCGAGCTGAACCTCCAGCTCGACACCGCCGGCATCTACGGGTCGACGTTCTTCATGCTCACCGGCTTCCACGGCTTCCACGTGCTGGTCGGCTCGATCATGTTGACGATCATCTGGCTGCGCGTGCTGCGCGGGCATTTCACGCCGGATCGGCATTTCGCGTTCGAGGGAGTGGCCTGGTATTGGCACTTCGTCGACGTGGTCTGGCTCGGGCTGTTCATCTTCGTCTACTGGCTCTGACCGTCGAGCACGGCGCCCGGCCTGCCGGGTCGCCCGGCGCTCGGTCGTGCGGCAGCGCTTCGAGGTCCTTTGGCGGCCTCGGGCGCGCCCGTTGGCGCTTCGGGTTGCGGGCCTCGAACGGCTCGGGATCGGCGATTCGCGCTCGGCGAGCTTCCGCGCCGGCAATGCGCTCGTCGCGCCCGGCCTCGGCGTGTCGAATCGGGCCGCCTACGGGTGCGGAGGCGGGGCGGCGGGCTGCAGGCCATGGGGCTCGATGAGCCCCGTGTACCAGGCGATCATCAACAGGACGAACAGCAGCACGGAAAGGCCGACGCGGACCGTCAGCGCGTTGACGACGTTGCTCGATCGCCGCCCGGGGCGCACGAGAAAGACGAGCGCGACCGCGAGGCTCGTGAGGACAGCGACGAACATGGCGATGAGGATGAGGTCCAACAGGCGGCTCCCGGGCTAGGCGACTCCGGAGCGTACCATTCTAAACGTGACCCCGACCGATCGAAGCTCGCGTCGTCGCCCGGTGGTCGCGGTCGTGCTGCTCGCCGCCGTGGCGGCCGCGTGCGTCGCGCTCGGCTTTTGGCAGATCGAGCGCGCGGAGGCGAGCCGGTCCACCGCGGAGCGCTTCGCGGCCGCCGCGCGGCTGCCCGCGCTCGACGCGCCGCCGGATGTGCCGGTGGACGAGATCCGATACCGCCGCCTCGAGGTGCGCGGCCGCTACGTGCCCGAGCGGCAGTTTCTGGTCGACAATGTGGTGCGCGACGGGGTCGCGGGCTACTACGTGCTGACGCCGTTCTCGCCGGCCGGGGGCGGGCGCTGGCTGATCGTGAACCGCGGCTGGGTCGAGGCCGATCCCGACCGGAGCGTGCTGCCGGAGGTTCGGGTCCCGTCGGCCGAGCGGCAGGTCGAGGGCCTCGTCGACTCGCTTCCGGCGCCGGGCCTGCGGCTCGGGGATCCGGCGCCGCCGCCGGCGGGGGCTTCCGTGGCCGTCGTCAGCTACCCGACGATGGCCGATCTCGAGCAGGCGCTCGGACGGCCGCTGCTCGACTATCAGCTGCTGCTCGATCCGTCCGCGCCGGACGGCTTCGAGCGCGTATGGACGGTTCGCGTGATGAGCCCGGCCAGGCACATCGGCTACGCGGTGCAATGGTGGCTGTTCGCCGCGATCGCGGCCGGCGCCGCATGCGCCGTCGGGTGGCGCGGGCTGCGACGGAGACATCGATGAGACCACGTTTCAAAATCGAGCTGCTGCTCGTCGCGCTGCTCTGCTTCGGGCCGGTCGTGGCCGCGTACGTTCTCTACTACTACGGTGCGCCGCGGGCGCTGCCCCGTCTCGCGAACGAGGAGCGGCTGCTGCTCGATCCGGTGGTGCCGCTCCCGCCGCTCGCGGGCCGGGAGGCGAGCGGGGAAGCCGTCGAGAATCTGTGGGCACGGCCGCTGTGGTCGCTGATTTACGCGCGCACGTCGCCGTGCGACGAGCGGTGCGGCGCCGACCTCGTCCGGCTGCGCCAGGTCCATGCCGCGCTCGGGCGCGACCAGAGCCGCGTCCGGCTCGTCTACGTCGGCCCGGGGGCCGATCCGGGCGCGGCGAAGGCCGTTGCCGTCGGCAGCTTCGATGCCGGCGGGGGTGCGCGCCTCTTGGAGCTGCTTCAGGACATCGGGCAGCCGCCGGGCGAGCGAGGGCGGATCTACGTCGCGGATCCGCACGGCAATCTCGTGTTGAGTTATCCTCCGGACGCCCGGCAGAAAGGCCTTTACGATGACCTCGAGCGGCTCCTCGACGTGTCCAGGATAGGGTGATGCAGCGGCTGTTCCTGCGGCTCGCCCGGTTCGGCGCGGCTCTCGCGCTCGTGGTCGTCACGGTCGGCGCCTGGGTGCGGCTGACCGACGCGGGGCTCGGGTGCCCGGACTGGCCCGGATGCTACGGGCGCCTGGTGGTCGTCGGCGACGGGCTCGCCGTGGATCCCGACGTCGAGCAGCAATTCGGCCGTCCGCTAGAAGCCTCGAAGGCCTGGCGGGAAATGTTCCACCGCTACCTCGCGAGCACGCTGGGGCTCGTCTGCGTGGCGCTTGCCGTCATCGCGTGGCGGAACCGAAAGGACCCGGCGCAGCCGCGCGGTGTGCCGCTCGCGCTCGTCGGCCTCGTCGTCTTTCAAGGCCTGCTCGGCATGTGGACGGTGACGCTGCTGCTGAAGCCGATCGTCGTCGTCGGGCACCTGCTCGGCGGGCTCGCGACGCTGTCGCTGCTGTTCTGGCTCGCGCGCGGCCACCCCGCGCCGCTCCCCGCGACGGGGCGTTTGAAGGCTCTCGCGGCGGTCGCGGCCGGCGCCCTGATCCTGCAGATCGCGTTGGGCGGCTGGACGAGCGCGAACTACGCGGCACTCGCCTGCCCCGACTTCCCGACCTGCCAGACGCAATGGTGGCCGCAGCTTGCCGATTTCCGCGAGGCCTTCGTGCTCTGGCGCGGGATCGGCATCGATTACGAGGGCGGCGTCCTCGATCACCCGGCACGGGTCGCCGTGCACTTCACGCACCGGCTCGGGGCGATCGGCGCGGCCACGCTGCTGATCGCGCTCGGCGTCGCGCTCGTCCGCCGGCCGGAGGGCCGCGCCGCCGGCGCCGCGGTGCTCGGGGCGCTGGCCGTGCAACTCACGCTGGGCGCGAGTATCGTGCTGCTCGGCGTTCCGCTTTCGGTCGCGGTGGCTCACAACGGCGGGGCGGCCGTGCTGCTGTTGACGGTGGTCAATGCTCTCAAGAGGATTCACGAACGCTGAGGCGGCACCGAGGGCCGGCTGGCGCGATTATTACGCGCTGACGAAGCCGGGCGTGGTGCAGCTGCTCGTGTTCACGGCGATCGTCGGCATGTTTCTCGCCACGCCGGGCATGGTGCCGTGGGACGTGCTCGTCTTCGGGAGCCTCGGCATCGCGCTCGCCGCCGCCTCGGCCGCGGCCGTGAACCATGTGCTCGATCAGCGGATCGACGCGGCCATGGCGAGGACGCGGTTTCGCCCGCTGCCGTCCGGGCGCGTGACCGAGCGCGACGCGCTTGCGTTCGCGCTCGCGCTCGGCCTGGCCGGCATCGGCATGCTCGCGCTGCTCGTGAATGCATTGACGGCGGCGCTCACGTTCCTGTCGCTGATCGGTTATGCCGTCGTCTACACCGTCTATCTGAAGCGCGCCACGCCGCAGAACATCGTCATCGGCGGTGCCGCGGGCGCGGCTCCGCCGGTGCTCGGGTGGGCCGCGGTGACGAACGACGTCAGCGGGTACGCGCTTCTGCTGTTCCTGATCATCTTCACGTGGACGCCGCCGCACTTCTGGGCGCTCGCCATCGCTCGGCGTGCCGACTACGAGAAGGCCGAGATCCCGATGTTCCCGGTCGCGTACGGCGAGGAGCTCACGAAATCGTTCGTGATCTACTACACGATCCTGTTGATCGTCGTGTCGGTTCTGCCGTATCTCACCGGCATGAGCGGGAAGCTCTACCTGCTCGGCGCGCTCGCGCTCGGAGCGGGTTTCCTGGGCTATGCGTTGCGCTTGAAGTTCGCGCCGCAGCCGGGAACGGCGATGCGTACGTTCGGGTACTCGATCACCTACCTGATGGCGCTCTTCACGTTTCTCCTCGCCGATCACTACATTCCCGTGATCTGGCCCGAGTGAGGCCGACGGCAGGGAGCCCCGTCGTTCGCCATGGACATCACCGACATCCTCGATCCGCTGAACGAGGCGCAGCGCGAGGCCGTCACGGTCGGCAACGAGCCGACGCTCGTGCTCGCCGGGGCCGGCAGCGGCAAGACGCGCGTGCTCGTGCACCGCGTCGCGTGGCTCGTGCGGGTCGAAGGCTGTGCGCCGCAGCACATCCTCGCCGTCACCTTCACGAACAAGGCGGCGAGCGAGATGCGGCGCCGCATTGAGGCCCTGCTCGGCTACCCCACCCGCAACCTGTGGATCGGCACGTTTCACGGCCTTGCGCATCGGCTGCTCCGGATCCACGCCCGCGACGCCGGATTGCCGGAGACGTTTCAGATCATGGATTCCGACGATCAGCTGCGCATGATCCGCCGGATGATCAAGTCGATGGGCCTCGACGAGCACGAATGGTCGCCCCGCGACGTGCAGTGGTTCATCAACTCGCAGAAGGACGAAGGTGCACGGGCGGCCGATCTCCGCGACGAGGGCAACGCCGGCAGGCGCCGCATGATTTCGCTCTACGCCCGCTACGAGGCACTGTGCACGGAAGCCTCCGTCGTCGACTTCGGCGAGCTGCTGCTGCGCACGCTCGAGCTTCTGCGGGACCGGCCGGATCTGCTCGCGCAGTACCGGGCCCGCTTCGAGCATCTGCTCGTCGACGAGTTCCAGGACACGAACGCGATTCAGTATCGATGGCTGAAGCTGCTCGCGGGCGACACGGGAGTTCCGTTCGTCGTCGGCGACGACGATCAGTCGATTTACCGTTGGCGCGGCGCCCGCGTCGAGAACCTCTACCGTTTCCAGAAGGACTTCGCCGGCGCGCGCCTCGTCCGGCTCGAGCAGAACTACCGCTCGACGGCCACGATCCTGAACGCCGCAAACGCGGTCATCGCGAACAACGCCGGGCGCCTGGGCAAGAACTTGTGGACCGACGGCGGCTCCGGCGACCCGATCAAGCTCTACGCCGCGTTCAACGAGCGTGACGAGGCCGAATTCGTCGTGAGCCGCATTCAAGACGCGGTTGCCTCCGGCGAGAGGAGGCGGGATCTCGCCGTGCTCTACCGCTCGAACGCGCAGTCGCGGGTTTTCGAGGAGGCGCTCCTCGCAGCCGGAATCCCGTACCGCGTCTACGGCGGCATGCGCTTCTTCGAGCGGGCCGAGATCAAGGATGCGCTCGCCTATCTTCGGCTGATCGCGAACCGCGACGACGATGCTTCGTTCGAGCGGGTGGTGAACATGCCTCCGCGCGGCGTCGGCGCCCGCACGCTCGACACCGTCCGCGCCGAGGCGCGCGCGGCCGGCACGAGCTTGTGGCGCGCGGCCGCGTCCGTCATTGCCGAAGAGGTGCTGCCCAAGCGCTCGAGCCGCGCCCTTTGGGACTTCCTCCGCTTGATCGACGAGCTCGACCGCGACACCCGCGGCTCGACCTTGCACGAGCAGGTCGCGCACGTGGTCGAGACGAGCGGGCTGATCGCGCATTACGGGAAGGAGCCCCATGGCGGCGGCGAGGCGCGAGTGGAGAACCTCGAGGAGCTCGTGAACGCCGCGCGAGACGCGCTGGTCGGCGAGGACCCGGACGTGCCGCCGCTCCTCGAGTTCCTCGCCTATGCCGTGCTCGAGTCCGGCGACGTTCAGGCGGGCCCCTTCGAGGACAGCGTGCAGCTGATGACGATGCACTCCGCGAAGGGGCTCGAGTTCGAATGGCTCTTCATGTGCGGAATGGAGGACGGCCTTTTTCCGCATCAGCGCTCGTTGAACGATCCGGACGGGCTCGAGGAGGAGCGGCGGTTGTGCTACGTGGGGCTGACCCGGGCGAAGCGGCGCCTCTACCTGACCTATGCCGAGCAGCGGCGCCTGCACGGCATCGAGAGCTACTCCGTGCCTTCACGGTTCCTTCGCGAGATCCCGCCCGAGCTTCTCGAGGAGGTGCGGCCGACGATGGCCGTGTCGAGGCCGGTTTTCCAGCGCTCCGGTGCCCGCGACGGCGGTCCGGCCGGGATCCGTTTGGGGCAGCGCGTCCGCCACGGCAAATTCGGCGAAGGCGTCGTGCTGAACTCGGAAGGCAGCGGGGCGCACGCCCGCGTGCAGGTGAACTTCGAGCAGAGCGGCACGAAATGGCTCGTCGTCGCGTATGCGAATCTCGAGCTGATGTAGACTGCCCATCCCCATGAACATACTGATCCTCGGCGCCGGCCAAGTCGGCACCACCGCCGCTTACAGCCTCGCGCGCGAGGAGGCGAACGAGGTCACGATCGTCGACCGCAATCCCGAGGTGCTGCGCGAGCTCCAGGACCGGCTCGACGTTCGCACCGTCATCGGCAACGCGGCGTACCCGGAGGTGCTCGAGCGCGCCGGCGCGAAAGACGCGGACATGATCATCGCGCTCACCGACAGCGACGAGATCAACATGATCGCGTGTCAGATCGCGTACACGCTGTTTCGAACGCCGACGAAGATCGCGCGGATTCGGGCCGGCGAGTACATGCGCCATCCGGAGCTCTTCGCCACGGACTGCCTGCCCGTCGATGTTCGGATCAGCCCGGAGGCGCTCGTCACCGAGCACATCGAGCAGCTGATCCACTTCCCCGGCGCGCTTCAGGTGCTCGAGTTCGCGAACGGCCGCGTGCGGCTCGTGGCGGCGCGCGCGCACCGCGGCGGCGCCCTCGTCGGCCGGCCGCTCCGCGAGCTGCCGCAGCACGTGCCGAACGTCGAGAGCCGGGTGGTGGCGATCTATCGCGGCGGCCGCGGCATCATCCCCGACGGCGACACGGTCGTCGAAGAGGGCGACGAGGTCTTCTTCATCGCCGCCCGCAAGGACATCCGTACGCTGCTGAGCGAGATGCGCAAGCTCGACGAACCGGTACGGCGCGTCGTGATCGCGGGCGGCGGCAACATCGGCCTGCGCCTGGCGAAGGCGCTCGAGACGACCAACAACGTGAAGGTCATCGAGCGCGGATGGGATCGCGCCCGGGAGATCTCCGAGCAGCTGAACAAGGCCATCGTGCTGCACGGCGACGCGGCCGACGAGGAGCTTCTCCTCGAGGAGAACATCGACAGCGCGGACGTCTTCGTCTCCGTCACGAACGCCGAGGAAGCCAACATCCTTTCCGCGATGCTCGCGAAGCGGCTCGGCGCGCACAAGGTCATGGCGCTGATCAACAAGCCCGCCTACGCGGAGCTCGTCGAAGCGGGCACGATCGACATCGCGATCTCGCCGCAGCAGATCACGCTCGGCACGCTGCTCGCGCACGTGCGCCGCGGCGACGTCGTCAAGGTGCACTCGCTCCGCCGGGGCGCGGCAGAGGCGATCGAGGCCGTGGCGCACGGCAACCCGCGCGAGTCGAACGTCGTCGGGCGCGCGATCGGGGACATCAGGCTGCCGCGTGGCGCGACGATCAGCGCGGTGGTTCGCGGCGACCGGGTGATGATGGCGCATCGCGACACCGTCATCGAGGCCGACGACCACGTGATCCTGTTCATGGCCGACCGGCGTCAGATCGACGAGGTGGAACGTCTGTTCGAGGTCGGCGTATCGTTCGTCTGAGGACGGGAACGCCGATGGACATGACGTCGAATCTCGAAGCGCTGATCGCGAGCGGCAAGGATAGCGCGATGGTTCGCCTCGCTCTCGCGTCGCGCTACTGGGAGGCCGGGGACCTCGAGCGCGCATTGCCGCACGCCGAGGCCGCCGTCGAGAAGGACCCGGAGTACTCGGCGGCGTGGAAGCTGCTCGGCAAGATTCTCGGCGCGGCCGGCCGCGAGGGCGAGGCGATCGCGGCGTATCGCCGCGGGATCGAGGTCGCCGAGCGTCGCGGCGACCGTCAGGCTGCGAAGGAGATGCAGGTATTCTTGAAGCGGCTGACCCCGCGCGCCTGAGCGGCGGCGGCTCGGCCCGGCCGCATCAGTCGCGCCGGCTCTTCCGCTCGGCCCGCGTCCCGCGGATCCAGACGACGGCGCCGAACACGAACAGGGTTACGGCGACCGTCGCGAACGGCGTCGGGGGCAGCCAGACCGGGAACGGCTTCTGGCCCGTGAAGTACGGCGCCGTGAGACGCGAGACGATCCAGGCGAGCGGCAGCCCGAGGAGAATGCCGAACGCCATTCTCGGGTTGCGTTGCCACACCAGCCCCCACAGCACCAGCATGACGACCAGGGCGATCAGCCAAAGCAGCATCGTGTCTCTCCGGGCTCCACGTTGAACGGAACTGCGCGCGCCGTCGGGCGACGCGTCAATGGTGCTCCTCGGCCGGGGCTTCGATCGGCGGAGGCGCCGAGAAGAAGTCGATGCGGGTGAGCAGCGTGTAGTCGCCTTCCACGGCCATCAGGCCGATCAGCACGAGGAGCACGACCGGGGGACCGAGGATCGCGAAGATCAGCGCGAGCCTCTCCCAGGCCATGTGCATGAAGATCGCGACGATGAAGCCGGCCTTGATGATCATGAAGATGACGATCAGCGCCGTGCGAAACCAGCCGTGCTCGAGAAAATCCGCGAGGTAAGAGCCGGTGCTGAACACGAACAATAGCCCCCAGATCCACAGATAGATGCTGAGAGGGTGCTGTTGCCCGTGGGTTTCCTCCTTATGGGTCGTTGCCATCTGCCGTGCCCCTTACCAAAGATAGAACAATGCGAAAATGAAAACCCAGACGAGATCGACGAAGTGCCAGTAGAGGCCGGCGATCTCCACGATCTCGTAGTTGCCGCCGACGCGCTCGTAGTGGCCGCGCAGCACTCTCATCGCGACGATCACGAGATAGACGACCCCCGCCGAAACGTGCAGGCCGTGAAACCCGGTGATCATGAAGAACGAGGCGCCGAATTGCTCCGCGCCGAGCGGGTTGCCCCAGGGACGCACGCCCTCGTGCAGGATCGCGCTGGTCCATTCGAACGCCTGCATCGCGACGAAGGTCGCGCCGAATCCGGCCGTGATCAGCATCAGCGCGGTGGTCCTCACACGGTCGCGCCGATAGCCGTAGTTCACCGCGAGCGCCATCGTGCCGCTGCTCGTGATGAGCACGAAGGTCATGATCGCGATCAGCCCGAGGGGGTATTCGTTGCCGAATATCGCGAGTGGGAACACCTCGCTCGCGCTCGGCCATTGCACGGGCGTCGAGATGCGCACGTTCATGTAAGAGGTGAGGAAGCACGTAAAGATGAACGTGTCGCTGAGCAGGAAGATCCACATCATCGCCTTGCCCCAAGGCACCTGGAACGTCTGCTTGTCCGACGCCCAGTCCGAGACGATGCTCTGCCAGCCTTCCGCGGATTCGGTGTCCGCGACTGCGCTCACCCCTTCGTGCACCATGGCTAGTGTTTCCTCGCTGTGTGCCGTGATCGGTATCGAAATCGGCCGCTCGTGCAGCCCCGTCGGCGCGCAAAAGACGCCGGCCTTGCCGCTGCGAGGCGGCCGGAAGACGTGATCCGGTGTCCCGCGCCGAACGTCATGTCGAGAGGAGCAGCCAGAACAACGCAAGCCATACGACGAGCAGGAAGTGCCAGTACGTCGTGCAAAGCTCGACGCTCGTGCGGAGCTTCGCCGCAGTGACGACGTCGGACGGATCGACGTGCAGCCGCATTCGGTGCGCGGCTCGAGCGAGGACCGCGAGGCCGCCGAGCAAGTGCAGGCCGTGCACGGCCGTCAGCAGGATGAAGAAGGCGTAGGCCGGAGTCTCGGGCCCGTAGAGCTCGGTGGACGCGAGGATCTGCCAGGCCCAGAGCTGCCCGACCAGGAACACGAGAGTCAGCGCCCCGCCCGCGAGGAAGCTCCTGCGCGCGGCCGGAATGTTCGCGCGGCCGGCCGCGCCGCGTGCGCGCTGCATCGCGACGCTGGCGAGCACGAGCACGGCCGTGTTGAGCCACAGCACGCTCGGATCGTCCACCGCAACCCATTCCTGCATGCCGCCGCCGTGGCCGTGATCCTTGCGCATGATGTATGCGCCGATGAAGACGAGAAACAGGCTCGACACCATGCCGAGGAAGACCCACAGTCCGACCTTCGGCGCCGACGACGTGAGCCCTTCCTGGCTCCCCGAAAGAATCCCCTGCTCCATCCACGGCTTCGTCTTCAGGCGCTGCACGAGGAACCACCACACGGTGATTCCCGTGAGCATTGCGATGACGAGCGCGCTCAGCATGGCTTCGGGCCTCCGGTCGATGCCTCAGGTCGCGTGCGCCGTCCGCTCCCGCGGCGGCTCGTTCTGCGGAATGAAGTCACGGTTCGCGCCGGGCACGCTGTAATCGTACGCCCAGCGGTAGACCACCGGCAGCTTCGGCCCCCAGTTGCCGTGGCGCGGCGGCGTGTCCGGCGTCTGCCATTCGAGCGTCGTGGCCCGCCACGGGTTCGACTCCGCCTGCTTGCCCTTCCTCAGGCTGTAGACGACGTTGATGAGGAAGATCATCTGTGCCGTGGCGACGATGATCGCCGCGATCGTGATGCTCTCGTTCACGAGCACGCCCGACGGCGGCAGCACCTGCGTGTCGCCGTAGGCGTAGTAGCGGCGCGGCATGCCGAGAATGCCGAGATAGTGCATCGGCAGGTAGATGGCATACGTGCCGAGGAAGGTCATCCAGAAGTGGATCTTGCCGAGCATCTCGTTCGCCATCTTGCCCGTGATCTTCGGGAACCAGTGGTAGATGGCGCCGAACAGCACCATGACCGGCGACACGCCCATGACCATGTGGAAGTGCCCGATCACGAAATAGGTATCCGACAGCGGCAAGTCGACCGTGACGTTGCCGAGGAAGAGGCCCGTGAGGCCGCCGTGCACGAACGTGAAGATGAACCCGGTGGCCCAAAGCATCGGCAGGTTGAAGTGGATGTCGCCGCGCCAGAGCGTCAGCACCCAGTTGTACACCTTGATGGCCGTCGGCACCGCGATGATCAGCGTCGTCGTCGCGAAGAAGAATCCGAAGTAGGGATTCATGCCGCTCACGTACATGTGGTGGGCCCACACGACGAACGAGAGCGCGCCGATCGCGACGATGGCCCACACCATCATCCGATAGCCGAAGATGTTCTTCCTTGCGTGCGTGGACAGGAGATCGGAAACGATCCCGAACGCCGGCAGCGCGACGATGTAGACCTCGGGATGGCCGAAGAACCAGAAGAGGTGCTGGAAGAGGATCGGGCTGCCGCCCTCTCTGCCGGTCTCTTGACCCATCGAGAGCAGCGCCGGCATGAAGAAGCTCGTGCCGATCAGGCGGTCGAGCAGCATCATGATGGCCGCGACGAGGAGCGCCGGGAAGGCGAGCAGGCCGAGAATCGTGGCGACGAAAATGCCCCACACCGAGAGCGGCATCCGCATCAGCGTCATGCCGCGACAACGCGCCTGGAGCACGGTAGTGACGTAGTTGAGCCCGCCCATCGTGAACGCGACGATGAAGATCGCGAGCGAGGCGAGCATCAGAATGATGCCCCAGTCGACTCCCGGCGTGCCCTCCGAGATCGCCTGCGGCGGGTACAGCGTCCAACCGGCGCCGGTGGGGCCGCCCGGTGCGAAGAAGCTCGCGACGAGCACGATAACCGACAGCAGATACACCCAGAAGCTCAGCATGTTCATGTACGGGAACACCATGTCGCGCGCGCCGCACATCAACGGAATCAGGTAGTTGCCGAAGCCTCCGAGGAACAGCGCCGTCAGCAGGTAAATGACCATGATCATTCCGTGCATGGTCACGAACTGGTAATAGCTGTACGGCGTGATGAAGGAAAACGTGTCCGGAAAGCCGATCTGCAGCCGCATCAGCAGCGACAGTCCCAGAGCAATCAGGCCGGCGGCGATCGCGACGCTTCCGTATTGAATCGCGATGACCTTGTGGTCCTGGCTCCAGATGTACTTCGTGATGAACGTATCGGGGTCGTGGAGATGGTGGTCCCGATCGGCGATTGCGACATAGGCCATCTAATGCATCCTCCCCCATGCCGCGCCGTCTGCCGGCGGCGGCCGGTGTCTCGTCAGTTCGCGCGCTGCGCTGCTTCGGTTCACAACGTGTTGATGTAAGCGACCACGTCCTGGAGCGACTGCTGGTCGCGGAGCGTGTTGACCAGCAACGTCATCTGCAAGCCGTAGAGGTCGCTCGCATGCGACCCGCGAATGCCCTGCTGAAAATTCTCGAGCTGCCGCAGCAGGTACCAGTCGCTCATTCCCGCGAGCCGCGGTGCGTTCGTGCTCCAGTTTCCCTGTCCGTCCGCGCCATGGCAGCCGGCGCACGTCGCGTAGAGCTCGCGGCCGCGCTCGGGATCGCCGATGACTGTGTCAGCCGCCGCCGGGTCGGGCAACGACGCGACGTAAGCCGCGACGTCGGCGAGCATCTGGTCGCTCGCGAGCGTGCGCGCCATCGGCGCCATCTGCGCACCGTAGATGTCGCGCGGATCGGCGCCGCGGATGCCCTCCTGGAAATGCCGGATCTGGCGCGTCAGGTACCAGGGCTCGATGCCGGCGATCCGCGGCGCGTTCAGTTGCTGATTGCCTTCGCCTTGCGGCCCATGGCAAGCGCTGCAGACCGCGTACGTCGCGGTGCCCGCGGCGGGATCGCCGGTCGGGAGCGCGAGAACCTCCGCGTAGGTCGGCTGCTCGGCGAGCCAAGCGTCGAAATCGGCCGTCTCGTCGACGACGACCCGCCCGCGCATCGCGAAATGCGCGAGGCCGCAAAGCTCCTCGCACAACAGCTCGTAGCTGCCGGCGCGCGTGGGCGTGAACCACTGGTAGGTCACCATGCCGGGCACGAGGTCCATCTTCGTGCGGAACTGCGGCACCGTGAAGTTGTGCAGCACGTCCGCCGACCTCAGCAGCATGTGGATCGGCTGGTCGACCGGGAGGTGAAGCTCCGGCCGGGCCACGAGGATGTCGTCCTGCCCGGCCGGGTCCTCGGGGTCCATGCCGAACGGGTTGTCGACGTTCATGTGGCGCACGTCGGTGCGCCCGAGCACCCCGTCCCCGCCCGGAAATCGGAAGCTCCAGTGCCACTGCTTGCCTAGCGCCTCGACGACCAGAGCGCCGTCCGGAACCCGGACGAAGTCGGCCCAGACGAAGAGGCCCGGCGTGAGCATGGCCGCGACGCCGAGCGCCGTGAACGCCGTGAGGCCGCCCTCGAGCTTCTTGCTCTCGGGCTCGTAGTGAGCCTTGTGGTCGCGCCGGTGACGGTAGCGGATCAGACAGTAGGCGGTGAACAGGTTGACTGCGACGAAGACGATGCCGCAGACCCAGAACGTGACGTCGACGGTGAAGTCGACGGTGCTCCAGTTCGACGCAAGGGGGGTGAAGTACCAGGGACTCGCGAAATGGAAAATGAGGGATCCGACGACCAACAGGACGATTACGACGGCTAAAGCCATACCCCATGCACCTTGCGTCTTGTAGGCGAACGGCTGCGCGATCGCCCGAGTTGCACAAAAGGTGTGCCGGTCCCTCTATGTCTTCTGCTGCTCTACTCCACTTCCAACTTCCCTGTTCAGAACGCTCCTCGCGAACTTCCTGTCCTGACCCGACCCGAGTCGACCTACTCGATGATGAACTTGCCGTTCATCAGCACGAAGTGCCCCGGAAACGTGCAGAAGTACGTGTAGTCGCCCCCCGGCTCCAGCTGCGAGAGGTCGAACGTGACCGACACTTCCTCACCGCCGCCGACCACCGCGCTGGCGGCGATCACGCGTTCGTCGTTCGCCGGGACGAAGTTGGGCGGCCCGGCTGCCTGGCCGGCCTGGGCGACCGGCATGAAGTCTTCCGTCTTCGTCAAAACCCAGTTGTGACCCATCACGTTCGCGGCCAGCATCCCTACGTGCCGCAGCGTGACGGTCACCATCTTACAATCGGCGCTGACCCGCAGCTCCTTCTTGTTGTACATGATCTGATCGTTGCCCTCGATCGTCAGCTCGCACTCCTGCGCGACGGCAGGCGCGGCGGCGATCAATCCGAGCAACCCGAGAAAAGCAGCGGCACGTGTCATGCAGTTCCCTCTTTATCGGCGAGTCGCAGCGTTCCTTCCCACTCGACCGATGTTAACAGACCGACGACGACCGGTCATGGCGCGAAAGCTACGGCCGCGATCGAGGCCCCGGGCCGTCGCGGCGAAGATCATTGCGGCGAAGCCTAGCGGTGTCAACGCCGCCGTTGGCTTCCGCGGAAATCGTACGGCCCGGTTCGCGCGCCGCCGCATCGACTTCGCATCCGGGCACGTGCTCCCCGACCTCGGCACGCCCGCAACGCAGCGGAAGCGGAAGCGACGTCCGCTCGGTACCGGCCGCGCATTCGGGAGCTGCCGCGCTCGTCCCCTCGGTTGGATACCCTTTGCGGAGGGGAAGTCGGCAGAGCGGGAGCCTGCCGGGAGCCGCCGTCGACGAATCGGCCTACCGCGACGAGGATGATTCGGGGCAAGTAGGTACCTACTGAACCCCCTTGATAGGACAGCTAGGGACAGCTAGCGACCCTCAATCGAGAATCGCTCGCAAATGCACGAAAGTGGGAGCCGTTAACGCGGAACGCCTTGGGAGTGGGGTTCGACGGCGCTACTGATCCTAGGAATCGCCCTCGGAGTGGGGTCAACGGTCCGATTTCTCCGATTCTGTCGCCGCCCGTGCGAAAGGGCCAAGGTCGAAGTACATGTCCTGGCCATATCCTCTCCCCTGACACTTCTTCGCTACCCCAAGCCGACCGATCTTAACGGCTGGCATGCTGCTGTACTGCTTCGGATGCGGGACAAACCTCAAGAAGCGGCGCAATTCTGACCGTCTTGGAACATCCTCTTTTCGAATCGCGTCGTTCAGCAAGCTGAAAAAGGCGACCACTTCTCCGCCAACTTCGAGGACATAACTGACGCAGAGAAGCTGAAGGCCGTGTGCAATGGAGTCCTTAGGGAAGAACTCGTCTAAGTCATCATCCCCGCATGAAAATTTGGGGCGAACTTCCTCGGCTTGGAGCCGGCGCAGCTCGAAGGAGGCGCTACTTGTCACCTCTTATGCGGATTCGGGTGTAAGTATTAGCCGCACGCTGGTACTCAGCGGCAGAAACCTTCCGCTGTTCGTTCTCTTTGAGCTGCTTTTCAGAGCGCCGGGCGCTCTTGCCCCGTAGAATCGGGGTCGCTTTGATTTGGCGTGCCATCTGTCTATCCGCCCAGTCTTCTCGCTCGTGCTCATTGTCACCAGCAGATCTGGAACGGCGATAGTATGGGAACTTCTGCACGAAATGCAAAAATCTAAGTGCTGGAACTGTGATCCGGCGTAGCATCGCTTTCGCTGAGCAAAAACGAGGCCATACTTACTGCCACGTCTCTGTAATCAACCTCCCTTTCCCACATAGGGGGCGTCTCTCAAACTTCCGCCTTCATCAAGTACCTAGTCGCCTGAGTCAGTGCTTAAAACTTGGGCTTGGAGGCCACTTCGCTCCAAAAACGCGTTAAGTGGTGAGTAGAACGGAGAATCGGGTGAATTTCAGGATCAAAGTGGGATTTGGCGAGCCGATCCCGCCCGAAGGCGATTCCGGCCCGCTGGCGGACCCCCATTGGCTGGCCCTGCCGCCGGCCGCCCGGTACTCCCGGCGCGCGGCCGTTCGCCGGCCGGAGGCCCTGTGATCGGTCTGCTGCAGCGGGTCAGCCACGCGAGCGTGACCGTGGGCGGCGATGTCGTCGCGAGCATCGGCCGGGGGCTTCTCGTGCTCGTCGGCGTCGAGCGCGGAGACGGCGAGAACCAGGCGAAACGACTTGCGGCGCGGCTGGTCGAATACCGCGTGTTCCCGGACGCCGGCGGCCGCATGAACGTGAGCGTCGCGGCCGCCGGAGGGAGCATTCTGCTCGTGCCGCAGTTCACGCTCGCCGCGGACACGCGCAAGGGCACGCGGGCCGGGTTCTCGAAGGCGGCGGAGCCGGCGATCGGGGCGGCGCTGTTCGACCTGCTGGCCCGCGAGGTCGAGGCACGGGGCGTCCCCGTGGCCCGAGGGCGATTCGGCGCGGAGATGGACGTGGCGCTCACGAACGTCGGCCCCGTGACGTTTTGGCTGCAAGTCCCGCCGGACGGCCCCCGGCGAGGCGCCTGATCTTTGGCGTATCATTAGGCACTTTGCTTGCCCCGGAGGATGCGATGGGACTCGGCGGAATCAGCATCTGGCAGCTCCTGATCATCTTGCTGATCGTCGTGCTGATCTTCGGCACGAAGCGGCTGAAGACGATCGGCAGCGACCTCGGCGGCGCTCTGAAGAGCTTCCGCAAGGCGATGGAACAGGACGACGAGAAGGAAGACGCGAAGCGGCTCGAAGCGAACCAGCCGGACGCGGAGTTCGCGGAGCAGAAGGACAAGGCGTCTCACGGGTGAGCGCAGGGGTCGGTAGGCTCTGATGTTCGGCGTGGGCTCCGGAGAGCTCGTTCTCGTCTTCGTGATCGGGCTTCTGATCCTCGGGCCCGAGCGGCTGCCGCGCGTCGCCGCGCAGATCGGCCGTTGGGTCGCGAAAGCGCGCCGCACGGCGAACCACCTCCGCTATCAGATCGAGCGCGAGATCGCGCTCGAGGAGTTTCAGCGCCAGCAGAAGCGCCGGGAGGCCGAGCGCGCGAGCAAGCCTGCGGAGACGCAGGCCGCCGATTCCGGCGGGTCCGAAGCGCAGGGTGAGGCCGGAACTCCTCCGGAGGCCGAGGCCGGAGCCGCCGCTCCGGAGGCTGGGGCCGCTCCGGCGGGTGAGGCCGAAGCCGACGGGCCTGGCGAAGCGAAGACGCCGGGCGGAGACGCGAGCGTGGCCGCCTCGGCCGTCGCCTCCTCACCCGCGCCCGAAGCGCAGGCTGCGCCTCCGGCGCCGAGGCATGATCGCGCCCCGGTCGTCGATGCTCGCCCGCCCGCGCACGCGGAGCCCGCGCTCGCGGACGGCGACGAGCGCGGCGAGAATGTCGAGGCCGGCGCGGGCGAGACGGAACGCCGAAGGACGACGGCGCAGTGAGCCGTGTGATGAACGACACCGAGGACGAGAAGCTTGCCGAAGGCACGCTGATCTCTCATCTCGTGGAGCTGCGCTCCCGGATGATGAAGTCGCTCTTGGCCGTCGGCGTCGTTTTCCTCTGCCTCGTGCCGTTCTCCCAAAGAATCTTCACGGCGATCGCCGCTCCGCTGATGTCGAGGCTCCCGGAAGGGGCGACGATGATCGCGACCCAAGTCGCGAGCCCGTTCCTGACGCCTTTCAAGACCACGCTGTTCGTCGCGCTGTTCGTCGCGATGCCCGCCGTTCTGTACCAGGCGTGGGCTTTCATCGCTCCCGGGCTTTATCGCCGCGAGAAGCGTTTCGCGCTGCCGTTGCTCGTCTCGAGCATCGTGCTTTTCTACACCGGCATCGCGTTCGCGTATTACCTCGTCTTTCCGTTGATGTTCGGATTCTTCGTGGGATCCACGCCGGAAGGCGTCGCGGTGATGACCGACATCAACTCCTATCTGACCTTCGTCCTCACGCTGTTCCTCGCCTTCGGGCTATCGTTCGAGGTGCCGATCGGCACCGTGCTCCTGATCTGGAGCGGGCTCATCGACGTCCGCAAGCTGCGCGCGGCGCGGCCCTATGTGTTTCTCGGGGCGTTCGTCGTCGGAATGTTCCTCACGCCGCCGGACGTGATCTCGCAGACGCTCTTGGCCCTGCCGATGTACATGCTCTACGAGGGCGGCCTGATCATGGCGAGGTTCTTGCTGCCGGAGAAAATGAACGCGCCGCAGGAGGAAGCCGAGGAGGCGTGAGACGGCCGCCGGCGGAGCGCGCCGGCGACGCGGCTCCGCTTCGCCGCGCGAGCGTCGGCCGACGGCCAGCCCGGGCTTTTCGCGGGGCTCCCGCCGCCGTGGATTCAGGCCTCGGTGACCGGCGCCGGCCCTGACGCGGCCGGCCGCCGCCGGCCGTCGAGATCGGTGCTCCTGTACCGCGCCACGTCGCCGCGCCGAGGGCGGGTCATCTACGGAAGAACACGTTCAGCAACACGGTGAGCACGATGCTGACGATGATCATCGACGTGAGCGGAAAGAAGATACGCGTGTTGCCGCGCTCGATCCGGATGTCGCCGGGCAGGCGTCCGAACCAGCTGAGCGCGCCGGGCGCGAAATGCAGGAGCAGGCCGATCGCGAGGATCGCGAGGCCGACGCCGATCAAGAGCTTTGCGAGCATCACCGAGGCTCCGCGCGCATGAATCTGCTCGAGACGAAGCTGCCGAAGGTCGGGACCACGATCTTCACCGTCATGTCACAGCTCGCCGAGGAGCACCACGCCATTAACCTCTCACAGGGCTTCCCGGACTTTCAACCGCCCGCGCGGCTCGTCGAGCTCGTGCGCGCGCATCTCGAGGCGGGGCGCAATCAGTATGCGCCGATGGCGGGAGCCGCGCCGTTGCGGGAGGCGATCGCCGAGAAGCTTCGTCGCGTCTACGGCGCGCATGCCGATCCGGATGCCGAGATCACGGTCACGGCCGGCGGAACCGAAGCGCTGTTTTGCGCGGTGCACGCCGTCGTGCGCCCGGGCGACGACGTGATCGTCTTCGATCCGGCGTACGACTCGTACGAGCCGGCCGTCGAGCTCGCCGGAGGCCGGACGCTGCACGTCCCGCTCACGCCGGGCACGTTCGCGATCGATTGGGATCGGCTCCGCGGCGTCCTGAGCGATCGGACCCGCCTCGTGATCGTGAACTCGCCGCACAACCCGACCGGCGCGCTGCTCGCGCCGGACGACCTCGACGCGCTCGCAGCGGCGCTCCGCCCCTACGGCTGCTACGTGCTGAGCGACGAGGTGTACGAGCACATCGTGTTCGACGGCCGCCGTCACGCGACCGTCCTCGCGCATCCGGAGCTTCGGGAGCGCTCGTTCGCCGTGTTCTCGTTCGGCAAGACCTACCACGCGACGGGCTGGAAGGTCGGCTGTGCGGTCGCCCCTCGCGCACTGACCGCCGAGCTGAGGAAGGTCCATCAGTACGTGTGCTTTGCCGTCGTCACGCCGCTGCAGCATGCGCTCGCCGACTATCTCGATGAATGCCCGGAGCATTACCTGTCGCTTCCCGAGTTCTACGGCGCGAAGCGCGACCTGTTCCTCGAGCTCATGCAAGGCTCCCGCTTCGAGCTCGTCCCCGCCCGCGGCACGTACTTTCAGCTCGCGGACTACGGGCGGATCTCGGACGAGCCGGACAGGCAGTTCGCGCAAAGGCTTACCGTCGAGCACGGCGTCGCCGCGATTCCGATCTCGGTGTTCTACGCCGATCCGCCTTCGGCGACGATCGTTCGGTTCTGCTTCGCGAAGGAGGACGCAACGCTGCGCGCGGCGGCCGAGAGGCTCGCGCGCGTCTGAGGCAGTGACGTGCTTCGATCGGCCGCGCCACCGATGCAGGCGAGTGACCTCGAGCGCGAACGGGCGAGGCTGATGCGCCTCGCGGCGTTCGCGTCGGTGAGCGTCGCGGTCGTGCTGATCGCGTGGAAGCTTTGGGCCTGGTACGCGAGCGGCTCGATCGCCGTGCTGAGCTCGCTCGCGGACTCGACGCTCGACCTCGTCGCCTCGCTGATCACGCTGGTCGCCGTGCGCGTCGCGCTGACGCCCGCCGATCGCGAGCATCGTTTCGGCCACGGCAAGTCCGAAGGCGTCGCCGGGCTCGTCCAGGCGTTGATCGTGACGGCGTCCGCGCTCTTCGTCGCCGTGGAAGCCGTCGGCCGCCTGCTCCGGCCGGAACCACCGGCCGCCCCCGCGGCGGCGCTGACGTCGATCGCGGCGTCGCTGCTGCTGACCCTCGGGCTGTTCGCGTTCCAACGCCGCGTGATCGCGCGCACCGGATCGCTCGCGATCTCGGCCGATTCGATGCACTACCGGGCGGACATCCTGACGAACGCGGCCATCCTCGTCGGGCTTTTTGTCGCTTACCGCTTCTCGTGGTACGTCATCGATCCGCTGCTCGGTCTCCTCGTCGTCGGCGTAATCCTCTGGAGCGTGCGCACGATCGTGGTCGACGCGCTCGCCGTGCTGCTCGACCGCGAGCTGCCGGCGGCGTCACGCAGGGAGATCGAGCGGATCGCGCACGCTCACCCGGCGGTTCTCGGCGTTCACGACATCCGCACTCGCTCGTCCGGCTCGACCGAGTTCATTCAGATGCACCTCGAGCTCGACCCGGCGCTCACGCTGCTCGAAGCCCATGCGATCAGCGAGGAGATCGAGGCCGGCGTGCAAGAGGTCTTTCCGGGGGCGGAGGTGCTGATTCACGTGGACCCCCACGGCGTCTCCGAGCCTCGGGATCCGTTTTGAGCGCGGCATCGCTCGATGTGCCCGCAAGGCAGCGCCGCGTCCGGCGGCGTGCGCGGTGAGCCGGCGCCGTGCGGCGCGGTCCTTCAGTCGGCGCTCCGCTCCGCCTCGACGAGCTCGCCGATCAGCTCGATCAGCTGGTCGTGGCCGCCCGCCATCGTCGCGTTCGTCGTGTATTTCCCGTTGACGACGATCGACGGCACGCTGGTGATCTCGTAACGGCGGTTCAGCTCGTCCGCGCGCTGAAGCTTCGAGTTCACGTCGAAGGAGTCGAAGGCGTCACGGAATGCATCGGCATCGACGCCGAAGCGCGCGAAAAACTCCGCGAGCGCTTCCTCCGAATCGAGCGGATTGCCGTTCTCGTGAATCTCCGTGAAGAACGCCTCGTGCATCGCTTCGCCCTTGCCGAGCGCCTGGGCCGTATAGAACGCCCGCGCGTGCAGGCGCAGGAGAGGGTTCCAGACCGCGGGCACGCGCACGAAGCTGACGTACGCCGGCTTCTCTGCTTGCCACCGTGCGATGTAGGGCTCGAACGCATAGCAGTGCGGGCAGCCGTACCAGAAGATCTCGGCCACCTCGACGCGGTCGGGGCTCGAGCTCGTCGGCTGGGTCGGCGAGAGGCGCCTGTAGTGGGTGCCGAGCTGAAATCGCGCCGACGTCGGCTCCTGCGTGCTCTCCGCTCCGTCCTCGGCCTCGGGGGCGGCGGCCGGTGCGAGCGTCGCCTGGCCGCTCTCGAGGCCCGGGTCGGCGGCGCTGTCGGGGGCGTTGCCCTCGCAGGCGGCCAACGCGAGCGCCAGGAGGGCCGGGAACAGAGGCTTGATCACTCTCATCTCACGTCTCCCGTGCGGCCGACCGCGGGCGTGCTCGAAGCTTCAGCGTCGCAAGCCCTGCACGTAGCTCACGACGGCGCGCATCTCGTCCTCGAGCAGCTGGTCGGCGACGTTGCGCATCATCTGGTTGTAGTCGGCGTCGGACCGCCGCGCGCCTTCCGCGTAATCGTGGAGCGTCTTCAGCATGTACGCAGAGTGCTGCCCGCCGATCCGCGGAAACGCGGCGAGATAGTTGCCGTGGCCCGCCGGACCGTGGCACGCCGTGCACGCCGGGATGCCGCGCTCGGGAATGCCGCCCCGGTAAATGTCCTCACCGAGACCGACGAGCTCGGGGTCCGCACCCTTCGGCGTGAGCTTCTGCACCGAGAAATACGCGGCGAGGTCGCGCATGTCCTGCTCCGAGAGCATCGACGCGAAGCCGACCATCGCCGGATCCTGCCGCTCGCCGTTTCGATACGCCTGGAGCTGCCGGTAGATGTACGTGGGGTGCTGGCCCGCGAGGCTCGGCCACTCCGGCGCCACGCTGTTGCCGTCGACGCCGTGGCAAGCGGCGCAGGTCGTCGACTTCTCTCGCCCCGCTTCCACGGAGCCCCCGAAAATAAGGTCCTCGTCCTGAGCGCCCGCGCCCCCGTCGGCAGCGGGGCCTTGCGCGAGCGCCGCGCCGCCTCCGAGCATGCCCGCGGCCGCGAGCGCGGCGAGCGCGATCAGGGCCGGGAGCCGGCGGCGGGCGCGCGCCTCCGTTTCGTGAGTCATCTCGTGCATGCTGTTACGTACCGGTGAGGCGCGGATTGTACACTAGCCACCCTCGTTTCACCGGATTCCTCCCCGATGCCCGCCGCCCGCTTTCTGACGAGCGCGTCGGACGCTTCGGGCTTCCCGCCCGACGACGCCGGCGAGGTCGCGTTCGTCGGCCGCTCGAACTCGGGCAAGTCGAGCGCGATCAATGCGCTGACCGGCGTGCGGAAGCTGGCCCGTGTCAGCAAGACGCCGGGACGCACCCGGCTCGTCAACTTCTTCGAGTGGTCGCCGGGGCGCCGGATCGTCGACCTCCCGGGCTACGGGTACGCGAAGGTCGCGCCGGCCGTCCGCGAGGGATGGCGCGCGCTGCTCGAGTCCTATTTCCGGGGGCGGCGGGGGCTGCGGGGCGTCGTGATCACGGTCGACATCCGGCGGGGGCTCGGCGACCTCGATCGGACGATGATCGAGTGGGCGGCGTCGCTCGATCTGCCGGTGCTGCTGCTGCTGACGAAGGCCGACAAGCTGAGCCGCGGCGCCGCCCGTCGTCAGCAGCGGCTCGTGGCCGCGAGCGCGCCAGCGGCCGCGAGCCTCATCCTGTTCTCGGCGCTGACCGGGGAAGGCGTCGACGAGGCCCGCGCCCGGCTCGAGGCCTGGCTCGCGCCGGCCGGGGTCGGGGCGCCTGCGCCCGGCCACGCTGCCGATACGGGGCCTGCAGGCAAAAAAAGGCCCCGGGGGGGGAACCGCGGGGCCAAGTCTTAAAGAAAGCCCCGGGCATGGGATTCAGGGGACACACCCGGGGCTTAAGTGTTCCGGTTGGGGTAACCGGAACCAAGCCCGCTTAGGGAGGATAGCGGGGACGCCCTCATCAGGCGTCTGTGCTCTTAGTCAGGGGCTCTCCCGAAAAGTTCCGGCCGATTCTCCCGGCCGCGCCGTTTCCCGCGCGCCCCACGCTTCGCGACCTCAGTGCGCCTCGTCCCAGTTCGCGCCGATTCCGACGTCCACGTGGAGCGGCACGGAGAGCTCGGCGGCCGATTCCATCAGCCGCGCGACCTCGCGGGCGACGTCCGCCGCGCGGTCCTCCCGGACCTCGAGCACGAGCTCGTCGTGGACCTGCATGATCAGCCGCGCGTCCTCGCCGGCCGATTCGAGCCATTGCTGGATCTTCAGCATCGCCCGCTTGATGATGTCCGCGGCGGTGCCTTGCATCGGCGCGTTGATCGCGCTGCGCTCCGCGTACTGGCGCCGCTGGGCGTTGCGCTCGTTGATCTCCGGCAGGTAGAGCCGCCGGCCGAACACCGTGCTGACGAACCCGTCCCGCCGGGCCCGCGCCCGCGTCTCGTCCATGTAGCGCTTCACGCCGGGATAACGCTTGAAGTAGAGCTCGATGTACCGCCCGGCCTCGCCTCGCTCGACGCCGAGCTGCCGGGAGAGGCCGAACGCGGACATCCCGTAGATCAGCCCGAAGTTGATGGCTTTCGCCGACCGGCGCTGGTCGGGCGTCACGTCGGCCAGCGGCACGCCGAACACCTCCGCGGCGGTCGCCCGGTGGATGTCCTCCCGGGCCTCGAAGGCCGCGCGCAGCCCGTCGTCGCCGGACAGGTGCGCCATGATCCTGAGCTCGATCTGGGAGTAGTCGGCCGCGAGCAGCCGGTACCCCGGCGGCGCCACGAACGCCTGCCGAATCTTCCGCCCTTCGGGCGTTCGGATCGGGATGTTCTGCAGGTTCGGCTCGGAGGACGAAAGGCGCCCCGTGGCCGCGACCGCCTGGTGATAGCACGTATGGATGCGCCCGGTTCGGGGGTCGATCTCCCGGGGAAGCTTGTCCGTGTACGTCGATTTGAGCTTCGCGAGCGCTCGGTACTCGAGGATCAGGCGCGGGAGGTCGAAGGTCTGCGCGAGCTCCTGAAGCACGCTCTCGGCCGTCGATGGCTGGCCTCCGGGCGTCTTGCCGAGCACGGGCAGCGCGAGCCGGTCGTAGAGCACCTCCTGGAGCTGCTTCGGCGAGCCGAGGTTGAACGGGCCGCCCGCTTCCGCATGGGCTGCGGCCTCCGTTCGGGCCATCGCCTCGGCGAGCTCGCCGCTTTGCCGGCGCAGCATCGCCGCGTCGACCTTGACCCCGGCTTGCTCCATCAGCACGAGCACGCGCACCAGCGGCTGCTCTATCTCGACGTAGAGCCGCTCGAGCTCCTCGATCCGGCGGATCTCGGGCCAGAGCTTGCCGTGGACGCGGCCCGTCACGTCGGCGGCCTCCGCGGCGTAACGCGTCGCGGCGTCGAGCTCGACCTGATCGAAAGGAATCTCCTTCGCGCCCTTGCCGCACACGTCCTCGCGCTTCGCGGCTCGCACGCCGGCGTATTTCGCGGCGATCGCGGCAAGCTCGTGGCGGGTCGCGACGGAGTTCCACACGTACGACTCGAGCATCGTGTCGTACAGCGCTCCTTCGAGCCGGATGCCCGCGCGGCCGAAAACATGCGCCGCGAACTTCACATCGTGCACGACCTTCGGCGCGGCCGATTCGAGCCACGGGCGGAGGCGCGCGAGCACGCGCGCGCGGTCGAGCTGCGCCGGCGCGCCGGGATAGGTGTGCCCGAGCGGAATGTACGCGGCCTCGCCGGGGCGGACGGACATCGCGATGCCGACGAGCTCGGCGTGCATGTAATCGCCCCCGTTCGCCTCGACGTCGACGGCGGCGAGCTCCGCCGAGCGCACGCGTTCGAGCCACGTGTCGAGCTGCGCCTCCGTCAGCACGGTCTCGTAGCTTCGGGGCTCCTCCTCGGCTGCGCCGGGGATCGCGTCCTGGCCTTCGGCCGGCGTCAGGCGCCGCCGGATCAGGGAGAAGAGCTCGAGGCGCCCGTAAAGCGCGCGCAGCGCCTCCTCGCGCGGCGGCTTCACCGCGAGGTCGTCGATCGTGAACGGCAAGTCGCAGTCGCGCTGGATGGTCGCGAGACGGCGGTAGAGCGGAAGCTGCGGGACCGCTTCCCGGAGCCGCTCGCCGGCTTTCCCCGGGATCTCGTCCGCGTGCTCGATCAGCGCGTCCAAGGAGCCGTACTGGCCGAGCCACTTGGCCGCCGTCTTCGCGCCGACGCCGGGGACGCCCGGAATGTTGTCGGACGTGTCGCCGACCAGCGCGAGGAAATCCACGATGCGCTCGGGCGGCACGCCGAACTTCTCTTCGACCCGTGCCTTGTCGACGGGCACGGACGCGTCCCGCCCCGGGCGCGGCATCGTATCGACGAGCGTCGTGCGCGCGTCGACGAGCTGCGCCATGTCCTTGTCCGACGTCGAGATCAGCGTGTGGAGTCCGGCCTCGGCGGCTTGCTTCGCGAGCGTGCCGATCACGTCGTCGGCCTCGACGCCGGGCACCTGGAGAACCGGGATGCCGAGCGTCTCGATCGCTTCGAGCAGCGGCCCGATCTGCGCGCCGAGCGGATCCGGCATCGGCGGGCGGTTGGCCTTGTACTCCTCGTAGAGATCGTCGCGGAACGTCTTCCCCGGCGCGTCGAAGACGACTGCCATGCGCTCGGGCCGGTGCTCGTCGATCAGCTTGTAGATCATGTTCAGCACGCCGAGGATGGCCCCGGTGGGCTGACCGTCCTTCGTCGACAGATCCGGCAGCGCGTGGAACGCGCGGTACAGATACGAGGAGCCGTCGACGAGAACGAGCGGGCTATCGGGCATCGTCGTCGCCGCGCGCCCCGCGGTCGTCGGAATCGTTCTCGGATTGCTGGTCGCCGTCTTCGCCCGCGCCGCTCGAAGGCGCCCCGGCCGCGGGCGGATCGGGCAGCAGCAGCGGGCCCTTCTGTCCGCATCCGGCCAGCAATCCTGCCGCAAGGAGCGCGAAAAATGGCGCGAAAAATGGTGTCAGACACCTTTTTCGCGAGAAAAGGTGTCTGACACCTTTTTCGACACCTTTTTCGGGCACGACCTTCACGGCTTCTTCCTCGCGAGCTCGGCTGCGACGCGCCGGTAGGCTTCCCGGAACGGCAGGCCCTGCTCGAGCACGAGGCGGTTCGCGCGCGCTGCGGCGTCGAGGTCGTCGGGGAGGCGGATGTTCTCCGGAACGAAACGGACACCGGCGAGCGCGTGCGCCGCGATCGTCAGCGCGTCGTGCGCGAGGTCGATCGTGCGGAACAGCGGCGCCTTGAGCCGCTGAAGGTCGCGATGGTATCCGGACGTGAGCTTCGCCGTGATGCCGAGAGCCTCGGCGAGCGCGCCGGCGGCCGTGGCCGGCGCGGCGCGGAGCAGCTCGAGCACGTCGGGATTGCGCTTCTGCGGCATGATCGACGAGCCCGTCGTCATCTCGGCGGGCAGGGCGACGTAGGCGAACTCGGCCGTGTAGAAGAGAAGGAGGTCGGAAGCGAGCCGCGCGACGTCGCCGAGCATCAGCGTGAGCTCGAAGATCACGCTCGCCTCGGCCTTCCCCCGCGACAGCTGCACGGCCGTGACCGGCTCGTGATTGCGCGCGAAGCCGAGCGCCTGCCGCGTCGCGTCGCGGTCGAGCGGCAGGTTCGGCACGCCGTACCCGGCGGCGGAGCCGAGCGGGTTCAAGTCGATGCGCGCGACCGTTCGAAGCAGACCGTCGCGATCGTCCGCGAGCTCGGCAGCGAAGCCCCCCGCCCACAGCGCGACCGAGCTCGGCATCGCCGGCTGCATGTGCGTGTAGCCCGGAAGCCGGACGTCTCCCTGACGCGCGGCGATCGCCTCGAGTGCGCGGACGCACTCTGCCGCGTCGTCGGCGAGCGCGTGCACCGCGTCCTTCAAATAGAGGCGGAGCGCGGCGAGGACCTGATCGTTGCGCGACCGGCCGAGGTGCACACGGCCGCCGGCTTCGCCGATCCGCTCGATCAGTCGTGCCTCGAGCGCGCCGTGCACGTCCTCGTCGGCGAGCGATACCGACCACTCGCCGGCCGCATGCGCTTCACCGAGCGCGGCGAGGCCGGCGCGGATCGCGGCGCCGTCCTCCGCCGTGAGCAGGCCCTGCTGCTCGAGCATTTGCGCATGTGCGATCGACGCGCGCACGTCGTACGCGACGAGACGCTCGTCGAGCCGGTGGTCCTCGCCGGCCGTGAACCGCAGCACCCGCTCGTCGAGTGGCAGCCCCTTGTCCCAAAGACGCGCCACGGCGGCTCAACTCCTCCGGGCCGCGGCCGCCGCCGACTGCTTCGTTCGCTCGGCCATGGCCGTCCTACGCCTGCTGCTCGGCCGGGCTCAGGTGCTCGATGTCGTCGACGACCATCGTGCCGGTGCCTTCGTTCGTGAACACCTCGAGCAGCAGGCTGTCCGGCAGCGCATACGAGATCACGTGCACGCGCCGCACGCCGCCGGCGAGGGCCTTCTCGATCGCGGCGACCTTCGGCAGCATCCCGTCCTTCAGCTTGCCTTCGTCGCGCAGCCGCGCGAGCCCCGCGCGATCGACGTAGGAGATCAGCGAGCCGGGATCGTCGAGCGACTCGAGGATGCCGGGGACGCCGGTGGCGAGCACGAGCTTCTCCGCCTGGAGCGCGCACGCGATCGCCGCGGCCACGGTGTCCGCATTGATGTTGAGCAGCGTCCCCGAGTCGTCCGCGGACAGCGGGCTCACGATCGGCACGAGGTCGTCGTCGAGCAGCTTCGAGATCACGGCCGGCTCGACCCGCTCGATGTCGCCGACGAAGCCGTAGTCGATCGTCGACCCGTTGCGCTCCACGGGCGGACGCCGGCGCGCGCGGATGAGCCCGCCGTCCACGCCGCTGATGCCGACGGCCGGCACGCCGAGCTCCCGGCACGCCGCGAGGAGGCGCGTGTTGATCTCGCCGTTCAGGACCATCGTGGCGACGTCGAGCGTCGCCGCGTCGGTCACGCGCCGACCGTCGACGATCGCGGTCTCGAGCCCGAGGCGCTCGGAGAGCCGGGTCGCCTGCGGCCCGCCCCCGTGCACGACGACGACGCGAATGCCGACCTGATGCAGGATGCCGATCTGCTCCATCAGCGCGCGCGTGGATTCGGGCGACGTGAACGCGTCGCCGCCGGCCTTCAGCACGAAGACCTTCCGCTTGTACATCCGGATGTACGGCACCGCGTGCCGCAGCGCGGTGACGGCGATCGTCCGCTCCGTTCCGCTCAGTCTCGGCATTTCGTTCATCCCTTCAGCATCGTGTGGAGCACGGCCATCTGCACGAGCATGCGGTTGTGCGCCTCGCGGACCACGATGCTCCGCGGACCGTCGAGGATGCGGTCGGCGACGACGACGCCGCGCCGCACCGGCAGACAGTGCATGAAGCGGCAATCGGGCTGCGCGTTCTCGAACCACGGCTCGTCGACGCACCAGTCGACCCGCTCCTCGCGCAGCGCCTTGTCGCCGAGCCGGTCCGTGTAGCAGCGCGTGGACGACCACGACTTCGCGTAGATCACGTGCGCGCCTTCCATCGCCTCGCGCCGATCCTCGGTCTCGATCACGCGCCCGCCCGACGCTTCCGCCGCGGCCCGCGCCTTGCTCATGATCGCGTCCGGCAGCTCGAATCCGGGCGGCCGCAGCACGACGACCTCCATTCCCCGTGCGGCCGCCATGTGGACCGTGGCGGCGGGCACGGCGAGCGGCAGCGGCTTCGGATGATAGGCCCACGAAAGGACGAAGCGGCCGCCTTCGGCGGGCACGTCCAGATCGTCCATCGTCTTCCAGTCCGCGAGGCTCTGGCACGGGTGGTTGATCGCCGACTCCATGTTGATCATCGGCTTGTCGCCGGCGAGCGCCGCGAGCTCGCCGAACTCGCGGTCGGCCAGGTCGTCGGCGAGATTCAAGCGTTTCGCGAACGCGCGGATGCCGATCGCGTCGCCGTACGACGCGATCACCGGCACGGCCTCGCGGACGTGCTCGGCCGCGACGCCGTCCATGACGATGCCCTGCCGCGACTCGAGGCCGTGGATCGACATTTCGGGCGAGATCACGAACGCGCCGCCGCCGAGACGGACCATCGCGGCTTGAAACGACGCGAGCGTCCGCAGCGACGGGCTGAGGAACAACAGCGACAGGACCTTGCCTTCGAGCGCCCGCGGCTCCGGGCGCTTCTCGAGCCGGTCCGCGAGGTCGAGCAGGCTGCGGATTTCGTCGGTCGAGAAGTCGGCCAGGTCGTTAAAGCGCTTCATCGGTCAGCTCTCCCAAGGCTCGCGCCAACAGCGTCACGTGCTCACGCTCGAGGACGAGCGGCGGCAGGAGCCGCAGCACGTGCGGGTCGGTGCTCGTCCCGGTCAAAACGCCCCGTGCAAGGAGCGCGTCGCGCACCTTCGCGGCCGGCGGCGCGGTCTTCAGCCCGAGGAGGAAGCCCGCGCCTTGAATTCCGCGCACCGGGCCCACGATGCAGGTCTCGCGGATCAGGGCGGAGAGCGCGCGCACATTGTCGAGCAGGCGCTCCTGCTCGATCGCGTCGATCACGGCGATGATCGCAGCGCACGCGAGCGGCCCGCCGCCGAACGTCGTCCCGAGCTGCCCCGGCCGGAGCTCCGCGGCGATCGAAGGGGTCATGATCAGCGCGCCGCACGGAAAGCCCCCGGCGATCCCTTTCGCGGTCGTCAGGAGATCGGGCTGCACGCGATGCAGGTCCGCGCCGAACGGCGTGCCGAGCCGGCCCATCCCGGACTGGACCTCGTCGAGAATGAGCAGCGCGTCGTGCCGGTCGCAAGCCTGACGGGCGGCGCGCAGGAAGTCCGTGGCGAGATCGAATGCGCCGGCGAGGCCTTGCACGGGCTCCGCGATCACGGCCGCGGTGCGGTCGTCGACCGCGGCGTGCAGCGCGGCGACGTCGTTGCGCGGGACGAAAACGACGTCGAACGGCGTGCGCGGAAACGCGTACCAGGACTTCGAGCCCCAGGTCGCGGCGCCGGCCGCGGCCGTGCGGCCGTGAAACGAGTGCTCCACGGCGACGATCTTCGTCCGGCCCGTGATCTTGATCGCGACGCGCAGGGCGTTCTCGTTCGCCTCCGCGCCGCTGTTCACGAAGAACACGCGATCGAGGCCGCGCGGCGCGAATGCGGCGAGCCGCTCGGCCGCCTCGTCGCGCACGGCGAGCGGCAGCACGTTGCTCTGGAAGTGCAAAGCCGCCGCCTGGCGCGCGATCGCCTCCGTCAGGCGCGGATGGCCATAGCCGAGCGCGGCGACCGCATGCCCGCCGTAGAAATCCACGACGCGCCGCCCGGACTCGTCCTCGAGCCACGCACCGCGCCCGGAGACCGGCGTGAACGGCAGCGTCGGATAGACCTCGTCGAGATGCGCGCCGCGCCGGCGCCCGGTCGTCGCCATCACACCCACCCGGCCGTGGGCGCCGTGAGCCCGAGCGGCTCCGGCAACCCGAGCAGTCGATTCACCCATTGTATGCTGCCTCCTGCAGCTCCCTTGATCAGATTGTCGACGGCCGAATGCACGACGAGGGCGTCGCCGTCGACGCTCACGCTGAGCGCCGCGTAGTTGCTCGCGACGATGTCCTTCATCCTCGGCGGCTCGCGCAGCACGCGGACGAAATGCGCTTCCCGGTAGTACTCGTCGAGCGCGTCGTGCGCGTCGCCCGCCGTGGCGCCCGATTTCAGCTGCGCGAAGATCGTCGCGTAGATGCCGCGCGAGAAAGGCCCGGAATGGGGCACGAACCGCAAGCCGATCGCACGCCGCGTCGCGCGCTCGGCCAGCGCGCGGACCTCGGGCGCGTGGCGGTGCTTCAGGGCCTGGTACGCGAACAGATTGTTGTGGCGCATCGGATGATGCGTGGTATCGCGCGGCGTGCGCCCCGCGCCGGTGCTTCCGGTGATCGCGCTGACGAAGAAGTCCGGCGTCACGACGTCGGCCGCGACGAGCGGCACGATGCCGAGCAGCATCGACGTGGCGAAGCAGCCGGGGTGCGCCGCGTGCGGCGTATCGATCGCCGCGAGGTGCTCGGGCAGCGCGCAGCTGAACTCCGCAAGCCGGGCCGGCGCCGCATGCGGATGGCCGTAAATCCGCGCGTACGCTTCCGGATCCTCGAAGCGGAAGTCCGCAGACGCATCCACGGCCGTGATCCCGACGCCGGCGGCCTCCGCCGCGTCGAGCAGCTGCGCGACGACCTCGGCGGAGGCGCCGTGCGGTGCGGCCGAGAGGAGCACCCAGTGCTCCGCCTCGCGCAGACGCTCCACCGCCGCGTCGAGCGAGACGAAACACTGATCCGGATACGCGCCCGCGAGATGCCCGAACGCGGACGCGATCGGCTCTCCGGCCTGGCTCGTCGAGACCGCAGCGGCGAGCTCGAGCTGCGGGTGCTGCGCGAGGAGCCTCAGCATCTCGCCGGCGACGTAGCCCGAGCCGCCGAGAAGGATGACGGGCCAGGTCCTCATGGCGCGGCCTTCGCGAGCCGGGCGCCGAGGCCGATCCCGGACAGGAGCAGGTCGCCGAGATCCGCGCCGTTCGACATCGCGTTGATCGCGGGGACGTTGGTGCGGGCGGCGATGATGTCGATGCCGACTTGGTTGTCGGTGGCCGGGCCGGTGACGACCGTCGGCTCGATCCCGAACTCCTCGCGCAGCAGCTTCACGCCGCCCCATGCGGCGACCGGATCGTTCGCGCAGAGAACGACTGCGCTCAGGACCTTGCGGATCTCGGGGTCGTGCAGGATGGCCTCGACGCCGTACGCGCCGAGCAGGCCGTCGCCGAGCTCGAAGACGATGACGTCGGGCCGCTTCTGCACGAGCATCGCGAGCAGGCTGCGCGCGATGGCCGGCGCGTTCGCCGACGTCGTCGCGACGACGCCGAGGTCCGTGAAGATCGCCGTGTTCCGGGCGCCGGCGTCCTCCATCGCGAGGATGTCGCGGCGCAGCGCGACGCCGGTGGCCTTGAACGCGTCCACGACGAGCCCGTTGTGGCGGAAGCGGCTGACGATCGCGCACGCCGCCGCCGTCTTGCCGGAGTTCATGCAGGTGCCCGCGAGCGCGACGACCGGAATGCCGTCGATCGCGAGCTTCGCGTCGCTGCTCGGCTTCAACTCGCTCACCCGCGCCGGCACGCCGACGCGCTGGCCGAGATAGGGGAAGTCGAGGACGACGCCGAGCACGCGGCAGTCGAACGGCTGACCGTGCGTCGGATTGATCGAGTCGCAGATGCCGAGCACGCCGCCGAGGTTCAAGAGCTGCACGACGTCGCCCGGCACGAGCTTCTCGGGCAGGTGCCCCGAGTAGCCGAAGAGCGCCTTCCGATGCCCGAGGGCGCCGACGATCACGTCGCCGCGCTTCACTTGCGCCATGCGCCCGCTCGTGAGCTCGAGCGTGTTGTAGCTCGATTTGCTGCTCAGCACCTCGACGGCGATCAGCACGCCCTCCTCGCACGGAATTCGGGAATCGATCCGGATCTCGCGCGCGAGGTCGCTCGCGAGCGCCACGGACGCGATCTTGTCGACGACTACGGAACGCATGGGCTCATCCTCCGGCGCGTGTGTGCAGAATGCCCGGCAGCGCGAGGACGCGCGAGAAGCCGACGGCATCGGCCGGCGTCCACTCCCCGGCCGACTCGCCGTACTTGCCGCGGCTCGCCGCCATCAGCGAATGCGGGGAGACGGCGCCGGCGACGAAGAGGCTCCCCGGGCGCAGCACGCAACGGACCGTGCCGGTCACGCGGGCTTGCGACGACGCGAGCAGCGCCTCGATGTCGCGCGCCGCCGGATCGAGCTGCTTGCCCTCGTGCACGAGGTCGCCGTACGTCTGCGCGAGCGGATCCTTCACGCGCATCTGCAGGCCGGTCAGCGTGAGCTTCTCGAGCTCGCGGTGGGCGGTGATCAGGATGTCGGCGGCCGGCGCCTCGAACGCGACCCGGCCCTTCGTGCCGAGAATCGTATCGCCCACGTGGATGCCGCGCCCGATCGCATACGCCGCGCCGACGGACTCGAGGCGCTCGATCAGCGCGACCGGCGCGAGCCGCTCGCCGTCGACGCCGACCGGCACGCCCCGCTCGAACTCGATCTCGATCTCGCGCGGCTCGCGCGGACGCTCGAACGCGCCGCTGCTCAGGACCCAGGCGGACTCGGGGATCGACTCGCGCGATTCGAGCGTCTCCGTGCCGCCGATCGTCACGCCCCACAAGCCGCGATTGATCGAGTACGCGGAGCCCCTCGACGGGACCGGCAGCCCGCGCTTCTCGAGATACGCGACCTGGTCGGCGCGGACCCACGCGTGATCGCGCACCGGCGCGAGCACCTCGAGCTCGGGCGCGAGCGTTTTCAGGATGATCTCGAAACGCACCTGGTCGTTGCCGGCGGCCGTGCACCCGTGCGCAACGGTGCCCGCGCCCATCCGCTTCGCGAGCTCGGCCAGGTGACGGGCCTGCACGCCGCGCTCGGCGCCGACGCAAAGCGGGTACAGATGGCCGCGCCGGACGTTCCCGAAGATCAGGTACTTCAGCACGCGATCGAAGAATTCCGCGCGAGCGTCGACGAGCACGTGACGGGCGGCACCGAGCGCGAGCGCACGTTCCTCCAGCGCCTTCGCCGCGCCGGCGTCGAGGCCGCCCGTGTCGACCGTCGCCGTGACGACCGGGCGGCCGTAGGTCTCCTTGAGCCACGGGATGCAGAACGACGTATCGAGGCCGCCCGAGAAGGCGAGCACGATCGCATCGTCGGCAGCCGCCGGCTGCCGGCTCGGGGCGTCCGTCATTTCGGTCCTTTCTTCAGATGCTGGCGCAGCCGCGCGCGAAGCCGCCGCTGCTGGGTGGAGTTCGTCGTCGCGACGAAGATCGTGTCGTCGCCCGACAGCGTGCCGACGATCTCGGGCCAGTCGATGCCGTCGAGCGTGACCGCGACGCGTTGCGCGGCGCCGACCGCGGTGCGGATCACGAGCAGGTTCGGGCCGGCCGTGCGAATGTCGCGGACGAGGTCCGCGACGCTCTGCAGCAGCTCGCCGTTGCCGTCCGTCGCCCTTTCGGGCAGGCTGTAGCCGTTCTTCAGCTTGGCCGCGCCGAGATCCCGCAGGTCGCGGCTGACGCTCGATTGCGTCGCAACGAAACCTTCCGCCCGCAGCAACGAGACCAGCTCCGACTGGCGGCTGATTTGGTGCTGCTCGAGCAGCCGCGCAATGGCGCGGCGGCGCTCGTGCTGTTGAGCGGGGGCAGTGGGCATCGGTGGGGCTGAGGTCTGAATAAAATTGCGCATATAATACAGGATATGTGCAAGCGCGCAAGAGACGCGCGCAGCTTTTTTCGACGGTTCCGGCGACCAGGCCGGAGGTGCAGGTGATGCTGGATTTCATCGAGCGCGGGGACGGCGCTGCCGAGCCTCGCCTGGCCGTCCTGTGGCTGCACGGGCTCGGAGCCGACGGCTACGACTTCGAGCCCATCGTCGCCGAGCTCGGGCTGCCGGGCGTCCGCTACGTGTTCCCGCACGCGCCGGTCCGGCCCGTCACGATCAACGGCGGCCTGCCGATGCGGGCGTGGTTCGACATCTTCGACTTTCGACCCGATGCGCCGCAGGACGAGGCCGGAATCCGCGAGAGCGCAGCCGCCGTTCGCGGCCTCGTCGATCGGGAGATCGCCCGCGGCGTGCCGAGCCGGCGCATCGTTCTCGCCGGATTCTCCCAAGGCGGCGCAATCGCGCTTCATAGCGGGCTGCGCGAAGCGCGCCCGCTCGGCGGCATCATGGCGCTCTCCGCTTTCCTGCCGCTCGCCACGTCTCTCGGGGCGGAGAAGCAGGCGGCGAACGCGACGACGCCGATCCTGATGGCGCACGGCGAAGCGGATCCCGTCGTGCCGGTCGAGATCGCGCTTCTCGGCAGGCGGGCCCTCGAAGCGGAAGGCTTCTCGGTGGATTGGCGCACCTATCCGATCGCGCACGCCGTGTGCGCGGACGAGGTCCGCGACATTCGCCGCTGGCTCGAGGCCGCGGCCGAGCGCGCCTGAGCAGCCGCGGCCGAGAGCGCCTTGCGCGGCGCGCCCGGGCGGGCCCGAGGCGGAACGCCCGGGCGACGCCTGACGCGTCGCGACCGCGCGATCAGCGCGCGGCGCGGTGCCGGCTCGGCGTCACGGCGAACTCGACCTCGACCTCGCCCGTCGGCTCGCCGGCCGCATCGAAGCTCCGCTCTCGGAACCGCGCGCGGCCGGAAGCGTCCACGAGGAGCACGGTCGAGCTGCGTGTGCCCCAGGCGGGATTCAGCTGAAACAGCGACACCTGCGCATCGTCGTAGCCATCGACGGGAGCGCTGCGCTCGGCGAGCATCGCGAACAGCGCCTCGCTCGGGTCGCGCTCGTCGAGGAGCTCCGCGAGCCGCGTTCGGGCGCGGGCGATCTTCGGCCACTCGGTGCCCGGCTTCCCGTTGCCGAGCACGTGCAAGCCGGGATCGAGCGCGCGCGGGGCCGCGCGGTTACTGGTGTAGTGGAACGAGGCTGCGTCGAGCAGCAGCATGTTGAACGGCCCGAAGCGCGCGCCGTCCTGGAATGCGGCGCGCGCGAACGCCGAAGCGGGCAGGGCGCCCGTGAGGAAGTCGGTGACGAGAAGGCCGCGCGATCGCCGGGTCGCGGTGACGCTCGGCTCGGGCTCGCGAAGATTGGTGACGGCCGCGAAGCGGCCTGCGCGGTCGATCGCGAGCCACGTGCCGCCCGCGGTGAGATCCCGGCCGCCGAGCACGTCCGGCGCGTCCGGCCACCAGGCGGCGGGCGCCGTCGGGCGTGCGTGGCTTTCGTCGCGGTTCGCCGCGACGATCAGCGGGTACCTCGCGGCGGCTCGATAGGCGACTGCGATCAGGCACATGGCGGCGGAGCCCCGGGGGCTGCGAGCGGCCGGCTCGGCCTGCGGTAAAGCGGGCGCGCGAGCGGGCGCGTTCGGGTCGGTCCGTTCGACATGGGCCCATTGTGCTCGACCGCACGCCGTTTGACGACGTTGCGGCCGCTGCAGGCTACGCGAGCGCTTCGTGCTCGAGCGCGCCCCGCCCCATTTGATGCGCCAGCGTCGCGCACGACGGGCACGTCGACGGCGGAAGGGCCAGCAGATCGAACACGTAGCCGACCGAGCAGACGTCACACCGTGCGATGCCGAGCTCGTCGCCGCGGCGAATGCTGATCAGCAGATTCCATCCCCATTCGAACGAGAGGTTCGCTCGCGGCACGAGCGCGCAATACGTCTCGTAGCACTCGCAGAACCGATGCCCGAGGTCGATGTTGCCTTTCAGCTTCGGCATCGTGCCCGGGTCCGTGGACAGCAATCCGTTCGCGAGCAGGAGGTTCGTGAACACTCCCGATTCGAGGGCGCGCAAAGGCGTCTTGACGAGCGGCGCGACCTGCGTCGGGGAGCGCCCTCGCCTGCGCCGGACCGGCGCGTCGCCGTACTTGAAGTAAGACGTGTAGAGCTTGCGTATACGATCGTCGCTCAAGCCCGTCCAGTAGCGAATCGTACCCGTGCGTGCTTCGTGACCGATCATCCGCAGCGCGAGCTCGAACTTCGCCTTCTCTCCTCGGTATCGGTGGTCGGTCGCGCGCATATTTGCTTATCCCCCCTAATCATCGAGATACGGGAGCTTAGGGTAGCGATGCCACTAATGGTATTTTAGGACCATATATGGTAATTATCGCGGAAAAAAGGCCCTGAGATGTCCTCGAGCGCCTTCCCGGAGTCGATCGAGCAAATTCACGAGCTGAACCGGCTGTTTCTGAGGTCTTTGCAGGGCCGGGACGTTGCCGACCTTCGGGGATGCGGCTTTCCGGGAGCAGCCGTCGCGTCGCTGCGCGCCGCTCCCCCGGGCATGCTCGATGCGGTCGCCGAGTTTCCGCGCGCGCTCTTCGAGCTCACGCTGGACGAAAGCGGCCGAGACGCTCCTCAGCCCGACATGTCCCGTCAGATCCTCGACCTCACGATCGTGTTCTGCGCGTGGAACATGGCACGCGAAAGCCTCTATCACGCACGCCTCCTCTTCGGCCTCACCCCGCAAGTCGCCCACGAGCTGAGGACGACGCCGTTGTCGCAGCTGCCCAGGCTGGCGCTGACTCGCGCCCGCATCTCGTGCACTTTCGCCGAGGTGGAGTGGCTCTGGAAGGAGCTGCTGACCGAGACCCGGCCGGAAGCGCGCCGTCAGCTGATCCTGATCGCGCTGCAGCCGCCGATCGACGCCGCGGGGGTCGCCGACGCGGCGCAGCCGAAGGCGGCAGGCTGAGGTCCCACCGGCAGGCTCCGGGTTCGCTTCGACCTCCCGGTCCGCTTCGACGCACGCCCCGCTTCGACGCAGCGCCGGCCGGCGTGCCCCGTACCGTCGCTGGTCCGCCGCCGCAGCGGCGCCCCGAGGCTGGATTAGAATAGCCGGCTCGTCGTCCGCTCGAGCACGCTCCGGCACATGAACGCGTTGGTCATCGAACAGCTGCGCAAGGTCTACCCGAACGGGATCGAGGCGCTGAAGGGCATCGACCTCACGGTCCGCGAAGGCGATTTCTTCGCGCTCCTCGGCCCGAACGGCGCCGGAAAAACGACCCTGATCGGCATCCTCACGTCGCTCGTGACGAAGACGAGCGGGCGCATCTCGATTTTCGGCCACGACTTCGACCGCCAGCGCGAGGCGGCGAAGTCGTTGATCGGCGTCGTGCCGCAGGAGGTCAATCTCAACCTGTTCGAGCGCAATCTGAACACGCTCGTGAACCAGGCGGGCTACTACGGCGTGCCGTCCCGGATCGCGCGGGCGCGGGCCGAGAAATACCTGAAGGCGCTGCACCTGTGGGACCGCCGCAACGACATCGCGCGTAATCTGTCGGGCGGCATGAAGCGCCGCCTGATGATCGCGCGCGCGCTGATCCACGAGCCGAAGCTGCTGATCCTCGACGAGCCGACCGCCGGAGTCGACATCGAGATTCGCCGCTCGATGTGGGATCTGATGCGCGACATCAATGCGAGCGGCGTCACGATCATCCTCACCACGCATTACCTCGAGGAGGCCGAGAGCCTCTGCCGCAACATCGCGATCATCGACGAAGGGCGCATCATCGAGAACGACACGATGTCGAACGTCATCTCCAAGCTGCAGCGGGAGGCGTTCGTCCTGACGCTCGACGAGCCTATTCACGAGGCACCGGCGCTGAACGGTTACCCCGTGAGGCTGCGCAACGAGCACGAGATCGAGGTCGAGGTCGCGAAGGAGCAGGGATTGAACAGGATGTTCGAGGAGCTCAGCGCTCGCTCGCTGCACGTCGTCAGCATGCGCACGAAGACGAATCGGCTCGAGGAGCTGTTCATCCGTCTCGTGGAAGGCAAGCGCGAGGAGGGGCGGCAATGACGCAGCCGGAAAGAGCCGTGGCGGGCGGGTTCGCGCCCTCCGACGGCGCGCTGCCGCGCAGCCTTCTGATGATCAACCTCGTCGGGCTCCTCACGATCGTCAAGAAGGAGGTGCGCAGGGTACTGCGGATCTGGCTGCAGACGATCATCCCGCCGGCGATCACGATGACGCTCTACTTCATCATCTTCGGCAGCCTCATCGGCCGGCGAATCGGCGAGATGGACGGCGTGCCGTACACGACCTTCATTGCGCCCGGCCTCGTCATGATGTCGGTCATCACGAACTCGTTCGGCAACGTCGTGTCTTCGTTCTTCTCCGGCAAGCTGCAGCTGCACCTCGAGGAGATGCTCGTGTCGCCGTTGTCGTACGTGACGATCGTGATCGGGTACGTCGTCGGCGGCGTCGTGCGCGGGCTCCTCGTCGGCGCGCTCGTGATGGTCGTCGCGCTCTTCTTCACGGACCTCTACGTCGTGCACCCCCTCGTGACGATCGCCACCGTCGTGCTCACGGCGGCGACGTTCTCGCTGGGCGGGCTGATCAACGCGATCTTCGCGAAGACTTTCGACGACATCTCGATCATTCCGACGTTCGTCCTCGCGCCGTTGACGTATCTCGGCGGCGTGTTCTTCTCGATCGCGCTGCTGTCGCCGTTCTGGCAGAGCGTCGCGCTCGCGAACCCGATCCTCTACATGGTGAACGCGTTCCGCTACGGGATGCTGGGAACGTCGGATGTCCCGCTCGGAGCCGCATTCGCGATCATCATCGGCGCGCTCGCGGCCCTCTTCGCCGTCGCGCTGGTGCTGTTGCACCGCGGCACCGGCATCCGCCACTAGTCGTGTCCCGCAAGCACCTATACATGATGCTTGCCGGGAACGCCGTGAATACGTCCCTGTAGGCTCGCTCCGCGACATCCCTGTCGCGGAGCGTCCCGTCAAGCATCATGTATAGGTACTTGCGGGACGCCTCATCCGGAGCCGGCTGGCTACTGCTGCATGAGACGAAGCTGGCGGCCGCCGGCGAGCAGGACGACGCCCCGAGCGTCGATGCCGACGATGCGCGGGCCTTCGGCAAGCGTGTCGCCTTCCCGGTACCGTTTGCCGTTGATGAAGACGAAGCGCTTGGCCGGGTCATCGCTGTAGCCGTGCAGCTCGAGGCGGAGCGCCGGGAGCCCGAGTTGTTCGGCCATTGCGTAATAGCTCGGCGCGAACGGATCGATCGCGGGCCGCGCGTCGCCGGCTTCGGCCGGCGCGGCGGTCGTCTCCGGGCTTCGCGCGGCAGCCGTCTCCGGGCTTTGCGCGGACGCGACCGCCTCGCGCAGGCTCGAGAGCCCCGAGCCCTCACGCATGGTGCGGCTCTCGGCCGGCGCGGTTCCCCCTGCCGGTGAAATTTCGCTCGCCGCCCGGAGGCCGGCGCTCGTCGGCGGCAGGGGCTCGTCGGCCGCCTTCCGCTGCGGCGGCGGAAGCGGCGCGCGGACCGTCGCGGGCTCCGAAGCCGCGCCGCCCCCGACCGTTCGGCCGTCGGCGGCGGGCTCGATGCCCTGCCACCATGCGACCGCGAGAAAGAGCACCGCGGCGGCGAGCCCGGCGATCGTGCCGATCGCCCAGCGGGGCAGAGGACGCGCCGGTACCGCGTCCGGAATTCGGGTAATGCTCGGGCGCGCGTCCTGCTGGCGCTCGCTCTCCGATTTTCTCAACGCATCGAGAATGAAGGACACGGCTCAATGCTTCCGTTGCAGCGTCGGCGCGGCCGGCAAGCCGAGGTCCGCCGTGAGCGCGAGCTGCGTCATCGCGCCGACGATGCCGTCCACGGTCAGCATCTTCCTGCGCTGGTAATCCCGTACCTTGGCTTCCAGCGGCGCGTCGTAGAGCGGCGACGGCTCCCCGGCCAGCTCTTCCCCCCGAATGCGCGCGAGGCTCACTCTGAGCCACTGCACGCCCTCGCCCTGCATGCCCGGGGAAAGCGCGTGCGCGTCGGATATTGCAGGGCGCCAAAGCAGCAAGTGGTCGCCGAACCAGTAGTGCGTCAGCTCCGACAAGTCGACGCGAGCCACGTGCCCGGCGGCCGCCAGCTCGGCTTCGCTGTATTCGAGACCGGCCAGCACGACGTCGTGCGCCTCTCCTTCCGCGTCGACGAGCGTCAGGATCGCGGGCCGATTCAACGTGCGCAGGCGCCCGATCGAGCCGCGCGACTGGAACAGGCACTTGAGCCCTTGCTCTTCCGCCTGGCCGCACGGATTGCCGCGGGCCGGATCGTAGCGCGCACCCCAGAGCGCGAAGAGTTGCGCGAACGCGCTGTCGGTGTCGGTAGGAAACTCGGCGGTGCCGAGCAGCTGAGCGAGGCGGGGACGCGCGGCGCTCGCCGGCTCGGCGTCCGGCGGCTCCGGCCGCCGGACCTCGCCCACGGCCGTCCGCGCGACGACCGTGCCCAGCGGCGAGGCGCCCGGGCCCTGCGGCGTGGTTGCCGGGCCTGGCGGCGTGGCGGTTGCCGCGGATTCGCTCGTCCCATCGGATGCCGCGGGCGCCGATACGGCTGCCGGCGGATTGCGGGCCTCGAGCCAAAGGTCGATGCCGCCGAAGGCGACGGCAGCGATCCCGGCCGCGAGCACGGGCCAGGGCCAGAGCGCCGGCGCGAGCCGCCGGCCGAACACCTCGGCCGCGGCGCGTCGCACGAGCGGGCCGTCGACGCGAGGGCTGTCCCGCGTATAGGCGGCGAGGAGCGCGCGGTCCGCAACGACGTTGATGAGCCGCGGTATGCCGCCGGAGCTGCGGTAGAGCTGACGTATCGCGCTCGGCGTGAAGACAGGGCTCTGGCACCCGGCAACCCGCATGCGGTGACGGACGTACGCGTCGGTTTCCACGCGGCTCAACGGCTCGAGGTGGTAGCGCCCCGTCACGCGCTGAGCGACCTGGCGCATCTCCGGACGCCCGAGCAAATCGCGCAGCTCCGGCTGGCCGATCAGGATGATCTGCAGGAGCTTCTGCGTCGCCGTCTCGAGGTTCGTCAACAGGCGCACCTGCTCGAGGAGTTCGGGTCCGAGCGTCTGCGCCTCGTCGACGATCAGCACGATGCGCCGGCCCTCGGCGTGAGCCTTCAGCAGGTGGCCGTTCAACGCGCCGATCAGCGCACGCTGCGAGCTTTCCTCCGGCAGCGGCGTGCCGAGCTCCTCGCAGATGCTTTCGAGGAATTCCTTCGCCGAGAGCTGGGGGTTCAGGATCAGCGCGATCTCCGCCTTCTCCGGCAGCTGCTCGAGCAGGCTTCGGATCAGCGTGGTCTTGCCGGTGCCGACCTCGCCGGTCAGCTGGATGAAGCCGCCGCTCTCGGAGATGCCGTAGATCAGATGCGCCAACGCGTCCGCGTGCCGGCGGCTCAGGTAGAGATACCGGGGATCCGGAGTGATCGAGAAAGGCTTCTCGTTGAGTCCGAAGAATTCCGTGTACACGTTGCCGATCTCGGAGATCGGGGCCCGCCGGCGGCTTCGATCGGCCTGCCGCCGGGGCGGGCCCTGCGGCTTATTGCACCTGGATCGTCACGGGCTCCGAAAGCAGCGGCGGATCGTGGGGCACGTGCGCCTCGTCGCCGAGGAGCAGCTGCAGCGTGTGCTGCCCCGGCGTGAGCATGAGCTCCGTCTCGGTCTGCCCCATGCCGAAGTGGACGTGATGCTCGTCGGCCGGGATCGGCGCGTCGAACGGCGGCGGCTCGGTATCGATCAGCAAATGATGGTGCCCGGCGTCCGGACGCGCGATGCCGGCCGGCGCGACGCCCGCTCCCTTGAGCCCGAACACGACCCGCACGGGATTCGACACGACGGCGCCGTCCTCCGGCGAAATGATGTAGACGCTCGCGCCGGGCGGAGCCGGCTTGCGTTGGACTGCGGGCGCGGGCGCGGGTGCTTCGGCGGGCTCCGCCGCCGGGGGGGCCGCATCCGCGGACGGGGCAGCCCCGCCGCCCGGCTCGGGTGCGGCGCCGCCGTCAGAGCCGCCGCAAGCGGCGAGCGCGGCCATCAGCAGGATCGGGACGATACGGTGGACCATCTCACTGCTCCCGTCTGGACTGGGTGAACGATTCGCGAGGGGCAGTATCCGCGCCGCTCTCCGGCGCCGCAACCTTAGCCGGCCGCCGGCGGAGCGTATCGCCGATTGCTTATACGGACGGCGAAGCGGACCGTCAGGAAAAACCGACGGCGGAGCGGGGTCGTCAGGAGGCGTCGTCCGCCGCAGCGGCCGCGGTCTCCGTTTCTTCCGTCTCGATGTCGGCGCCGGGTAACGCCTCGCCGCGACCGCGCCGGAAACCGCGGCCCGCGGTCCGCCCGAGCGCGTCCGCGTCGAAATCGTCGACGGCCGTGAGCGCCATCACCTCGCGGTCGAAGGCTCGAACCCGCTCGGCTTCGTCCGGCGTCAGGATGCCCGCCCGTTCCGCCTCGTCGATCTGACCGGGAACGTCGTCGCTGCGGATGAGCCCCTTGCGCCGCGCGTCGAACACCTTCCGCTCGAGCGGCTTGACCCGCTCCGCCGCCTCGAGAGCCTGCTGGAGCAGGCCGAGCGGGTTACCCGGCTCCGGTGTGACGTACGCGCAGTCGGCCAGCCGGTCGCGCGCTTCGGACGGCCTCATCAGCAGCTCCGCGATGCGCAAGCCGAGCTGATCGGACGGCGCGGAGTACGTGCGGCCCAGCGGAAACACGGCGATGCGCAGCGCGGCGGCGACGAGACGGTTCGGGAAGTTGCGCAGCAGCCCGTGCAGCTGCTCCTGGCAACGGTAGAGCAGCGTGCGGCAAGCCCATTCGACGAGCGGCAGATCCTCGGCCGGTTGTCCCTGATCCTCGTGGTGCTTCAGGACCATCGACGCGAGGTACAGGTAGCTCAGCATGTCGCCGAGCCGGGCGGACAGCGTCTCCCGGCGTTTCAGCTCTCCGCCGAGGGTCATCATCGCGGCATCCGCCGCCAGCGCGAACGACGCGCTGTAGCGGTTGACGTGCTGGTAGTAGCGGCGTGTCGGTCCCGAGACGGGGGCCTCGGTGAAGCGCGCGAAGGTGAGCCCCATGACGAACGAGCGCGCCGCGTTCGACAGCATGTAGCCGAGGTGGCCGAACAGCAGCCGGTCGAACTCGACGAGGCCGCGCTCGCGGTCCTCGTCCCGCGCCGCTTCGATCTCGGCACGGACGAACGGATGGCAGCGGACGGCGCCCTGGCCGAAGATGATCAGGTTGCGCGTCAGGATGTTCGCGCCTTCGACGGTGATCGCGATCGGCACCGACTCGTAGTTGCGGGCGAGATAGTTCTTCGGGCCGAGCATGATCGCCTTGCCGCCCTGCACGTCCATCGCGTCGTTCGCGACCTGCCGCCCCATCTCCGTGTTGTGGTATTTCAGGATCGCGGAGGCGACGGCAGGCTTCTCGCCCGCGTTCAGCGCCGCGCACGTGACCCTCGACGCGGCCTTCATCACGTACGTGAGGCCGGCCATTCGCGCCAGCGCCTCGGCGACGCCGTGGAACTTGCCGATCGGCAAATTGAACTGCCGTCTGATGCGTGCGTAAGCGCCCGAAGCGTAGACGGCGGCCATCGCGCCGCCGAGCGCGTTGCTCGGCAGCACGATCCCGCGGCCCGCGGCGAGCTGCTGCACGAGCATGCGCCAGCCGTGGCCGGCCATCTTCGGGCCGCCGATGATGTAGTCGACCGGCACGAACACGTCCTTGCCGCGCGTCGGGCCGTTCTGGAACGGGATGTTGATCGGGAAATGGCGCCGGCCGATCTCGACACCGGGGAGCCGAGTCGGAATGAGCGCAGCCGTGATGCCGTATTCGTCCTGATCCCCGAGCAAGTGATCCGGATCGTAGAGCTTGAACGCGAGCCCGAGGACGGTGGCGATCGGTGCGAGCGTGATGTAGCGCTTGTCCCAGTTGAGCCGGATGCCGAGGACCTCCTCCCCTTCGAACGTGCCGCGGCAGACGACGCCGGTGTCCACGATCGCGGTCGCGTCGGAGCCGACGCGCGGCGACGTGAGCGCGAAGCACGGGATCTCCTCGCCGCTCGCGAGCCGCGGCAGCCAGTACCGCTTCTGCTCGTCGGTCCCGTAATGCAGCAGCAGCTCCGCCGGGCCGAGGGAGTTCGGGACGCCGATCGTCGATGCCGCGGTGGCACTGCGCGAGGAGATCTTCGCGAGCACCATCGAGACCGCCAGCGGAGAGAAGCCGAGGCCTCCGTACTCCTTCGGGATGATCATCGCGAAGAACCGCTCGGCGAGCAGGAAGTCCCAGATCTCGGCCGGCATGTCCGCGAGCTCGTGCGTGATCTCCCAGTCGTCGAGCATTCGGCAGAGCCGTTCGGCCGGCCCGTCGAGAAACGCCTGCTCCTCGGCGGTCAGCTGCGGCGGCGGAAGGCTCCGCAGCTTGCGCCAATCCGGCCGGCCTTCGAAGAGCTCGCCTTCCCACCAGACGCTGCCGGCCTCGAGCGCGTCCTGCTCGGTCTTCGACATCGACGGCAGCATGCGGCGATAGAAATCGAGGAGCGGGCGGCTGATGCGCTCGCGCCTGAAGCCGTCGGAGTTCAGCAGCGCGAGCGCGGCGAAGACGAGCCACAGGAAGGCCTTCCACAGGAAGGCGCCGTCACCGAAGAGCGTATAGACGACGAGCAGCGCGCCGAGGACGAGCGTGGCCGTCGACAGCCGGACGCGCCGGTAGGCGAGCGTGACCGCCGCGGCGGCGAGCAGGATCAGCCAGAACAGCGCTTCCACGATCCGATACCGCTGCCGGCGGCGGCCGGTGCGCGCGGCTTCACAGCAGCTCGCTCACGCCGCTGCGCTCCTCGCGGAGCTCCGCGTTCGTAGCGGCGAGCTTCTCGCGCGCGAAGTCGTCGATCTCGAGGCCTTGCACGATCTCGTAAGCGCCTCCTCTGCACCTCACCGGATAGGAAAACACGACGCCCTCGGAAATGCCGTAGCTGCCGTCCGAAGCCACGGCCATGCTCACCCAGTCGTCCCCGGTGCCGAGCGCCCAGTCGCGCACGTGGTCGATCGCGGCGGACGCGGCGGACGCGGCGGACGAAGCGCCGCGCGCCTTGATGATCGCGGCGCCCCGCTGCTGGACGGTCGGAATGAATTCTTGCCGGTACCATTCCTGCGGCACGCGGGACAGGGCGGGCGTTCCGGCGACCGTCGCGTGCCGGAGATCCGGGAACTGGGTGGCGGAATGATTGCCCCAGATGATCACGCCGCGGATGTCGCTCACACGGGTCGACGTCTTCGCGGCGAGCTGTGCCTTCGCCCGGTTGTGATCGAGGCGGGTCATCGCGGTGAAGTTGCGCGGATCGAGATCCTTCGCGTTCTCGCGAGCGATCAGCGCGTTCGTGTTCGCCGGATTGCCGACGACGAGCACCTTCACGCCCCGGCTCGCGACTTCGTTCAGGGCCTTGCCCTGGGCGGAGAAGATCTTCGCGTTCTCGAGCAGGAGATCCTTGCGCTCCATGCCGGGGCCGCGCGGCTTCGCGCCGACGAGCAGCGCGAAGTCGGCGTCGCGAAACGCGGTCCGCGCGTCGTCGGTGACGACGACGCCGTGCAGCGTGTCGAACGCGCAATCGTCGAGCTCCATTGCGACCCCCCGAAGCGCGTCGAGCGCTGGCGGGATCTCGAGGAGCTGAAGGATCACCGGCTGATCGGCGCCGAGCATCTGCCCGGACGCGATCCGGAACGCGAGCTGGTAGCCGATCTGGCCGGCGGCGCCGGTGATCGCGATGCGGACGGGCTTCCTGCTGGCGGGCGCGGTGTTCATCGTCTGCAAGTCCTTGCCTTGAATCGGATCTCCGGCGGTGGAGCAACGCCGGCCGCAAATAGTAGCACGGGCGAGCGGCCGGGCCGGCTCAACGCGGGGGCTGGGCGTAACGGAGGCTCGCGCTTCCGCACGGTGGTCGCTTGCCGCTTACCCTTCGACCGCGTTCTCGCGCCCGACGTGCAGGCCGTGCTTCTTCAGCAGACCGCGCAGCTGATGGTAGCTCAGGCCGAGGAGCTTGGCCGCGACGGTCTGCTTGTACTTCGACTGCTCGAGCGCCTGCTCGAGCGTCTCGCGCTCGAAGGCTGCGACGGCGGCGCGGAAATCGAGAGGCCACGAGCCGTTGCCGCCCGTAGCGCGCGGCGGACCGGCCTCCGCCGGCGGCGCCGTCTCCGTCGCGGAGCGCAGCGGCAAGACGTCGCGCAGCGGCCCGAAAGGCGACGCAAACGGATCGAAGATGATCTCGGAGATCGGGGCGTCCGGGTCCTCGGCGCGATAGACGCTGCGCTCCACCGTGTTCTTCAGCTCGCGCACGTTCCCGGGCCAGTCGTACGCTGCGAGCGCCGCGCTCGCCTGCGACGTGAAGCCCGGGAAGTACTCGCGCCGCAGCTCGCTCGTGACGTTGACGGCGAAGTGATAGGCGAGCTTCGGGATGTCGTCCGGCCGGGCCCGAAGAGGCGGCACGTGGATCACGTCGAATGCGAGCCGATCCATCAGATCTGCGCGGAACCGGCCTTCGGCCGCGAGCCGCGGCAGATCCGCATTCGTCGAGCCGACGACGCGGACATCTGCCTTCAGCGTCTTCGAGCCGCCGACGCGTTGGAACTCGCCGTACTCGATCACGCGCAGGATCTTTTCCTGCATGCGCAGCGGGATCGTGCCGATCTCGTCGAGGACGAGCGTGCCGCCGTCGGCCTGCTCGAAGCGGCCCGCGTGCGCGCGCGTGGCGCCCGTGAACGCGCCCGCTTCGTGGCCGAAGAGCTCCGACTCGAGCAGCGACTCGGTGAGCGCCGCGCAGTTGACCTTCACGAGCGGGCGATCCCAGCGGTCGGAGAGGTAGTGCAGCCGCGACGCGATCAGCTCCTTGCCGGTCCCGCGTTCGCCGACGACGAGCACCGGCTTCGGCAACGGCGCCGCGCGGGAGACGTGCTCGAGCATGGCCAGGAACAGCGGCGATTCGCCGATCAGAGAGACGGTTTCGGGGCGCGTGGGAGCCATGGCGCGATTAGACCAAGAGTTCGTGCATCCTGCCAACAGTTGGCTCCCGACCGACCGCCAGCCGATCGCCGAACGAAAAAACCGATTCTGCTACAATCACTTACGGGTCATCAGGCCTTGGCATGAAAGCTGCTCCGGGGGCGCTGACACGGCGGTGAGCCGATCGACGGCGGAACGCACGGACCGGGGTCGTGCCGACGCCGCGCCGCCGAAACATCGAGCAGCATTGAGAGGGATCAGCGATGGGTATCTTTTCTCGCTTTTCGGACATAGTGAACTCGAACATCAACGCGATCCTGGACAAGGCGGAAGACCCCGAGAAGATCGTGCGCCTGATGATCCAGGAGATGGAGGAGACGCTGGTCGAGGTGCGTTCGGCCGCCGCGCGAGCGATCGCGGACAAGAAAGAGCTGACGCGCACGCTCTCGACGCTGGAGCGCGAAGCGAAGGACTGGGAGAGCAAGGCCGAGCTCGCGATCGACAAGGGTCGCGACGATCTCGCGAAAGCCGCTCTCGCCGAGAAAAAGCGCGTGCTCGCGTCGATGCAGTCGCTCGAGGCCGAGCACGCCACGATTTCCGACGGGCTTGCGAAGCTGAACGAGGACATCGGCCGGCTCGAGGAGAAGCTCGCCGACGCGAAAGCGAGGCGCAATGCGATACTCGCGAGGCACCAGACGGCCGCGAAGCGGCTCGAGGTGCGCAAGCGCCTCCACGACTACCGCATCGACGACGCGTTCGTGCGCTTCGAGCAGTTCGAGCGCCGCATGGAGAACTTCGAGGCACGCGTCGAGGCGTATGATCTCGGAGTCAAAAAGAACCTGAAGCAGGAATTCACGGAGCTCGAGTCGTCCGAAGGGGTGGAGCAGGAGCTGCGTGACCTCAAATCGAAGCGTAGCCGCGCGAAGCAGGGCTCCGGCGAAGGCGTTTGAGCTCGGTCGTCGGAGCGGAGCATGAACGAGCTGTTTCCGTTCTTCTTCGTCCTCACGATCATCTTCATGGTGGTCGTGCTGCCCATCATCGTGGTGATGCACTACGTGACGAAATGGAAGGCGACCCGAGGACTCTCGCCCGACGAGCAACAGCTGCTCGAGGAGCTGTGGAGGACCAGCCAGTCGATGGACAGCCGTCTGAACTCGCTCGAGACGATTCTCGACGACCAGGCGCCGGACTGGAAGAAGAAGACCTGATACCCGTGACCGGAACCGGGGTGAAACTGGGAGAATCGGCGTGAGCGAGGATACGCTCGTGAAAGAACTTCGAGGCAATCGTCTCTACCGGAACCCGAGGAAGGGCATGTTGTTCGGCGTTTGCGCCGGACTTGCCGACTATTTCGGCTTCGACGTCACCATCGTGCGCGTTCTCGTCGTGCTCGGCACCGTCTTCTTCCCGGGTCCGCTGGTGCCGGTGGGCTACATCATCATGGCGTTGCTGCTACCGAAGGATCCGGGCCCGAGCGACGAGCAGCCGGGGAGCGACGGCGATCTTCAGCGCCGGATCCGCTCCGAGCCGCATTCGACGCTCTCCGGTCTGCGGCATCGCTACCGGGAGCTCGACAGCCGCCTGCAGCGCCTCGAGAAATACGTGACGTCGGAGCGCTATAACCTGGATCGTGAATTCGAGCGGCTGCGCGAGTGACGAAGCGGCGGTGGGCTCGCGAGGCAGGAACTTTCACGATCGGATGGGAAGGGGCTGAACGTGGACTTCTTCGAGTTCGTCATCATCGTCGTCGCGATAGCCGTCGTCGGCCGGATCGTCAACTCCTATTTCAAGTGCAAAGCGGCCGCGCGCAAGGCACGGCAGGACGATGAAGAATCGGCCGCGGAGCACTTGGCCCAGCTCGCGCGGCTCGAAGAGCGGATCAAGGTGCTCGAACGGATAGTGACCGACGAGCAGTTCGACCTGAGGCAGCGGTTCAGGAACCTTTGAGGGCCGCGCGCGTCACTCTTCCGCATGCGCCGCGCGATACGCGCGCACCTGCTCGTTGAAGGCTGCGGCCACCGCTTCCATCTCGCCGACCGCCGAGTTGTGTCGCTCGATCATCAGCGCCTTGTACTCTTCAGGCGCGTCTTCTCCCGCGGCTTCGAGCTCCTCGTTGACGCAGGCGAGGTAGTCTTCCATGGCCGCGACGTAATCCTTGACTTCTTGCTGCGCCGCAACCATCTGCTCCATCGTGGCGGTCGTTCCGTCCGGAACGTTGACCATCGAAGGCGTTTCGCAGGCGAGCGCGCCGGCGGTCGCGAAGGCCGAGAGCACCAGCCCGCCGTGCAGGCCGGTTCGTACGCGTGTGTTCATGAATTGTCCCTATCGGGTACCGGTCCCCTGAAACGACTATAACCCACGCGTTCGAAACCCGCCAAGCAGGTTTCGAGCGGGCGTCGAAGCACCTCCGGCCGGTTGTTGCGAAAACTCGGCGCGCGCGCGTGAGTCGCGGTTTGCCCGTCGCGAACCGCCCGCACCTCCACGAACGGTCGAGCGTTGCGCTACCTAGCCTTGCGCGAACAGCGCCCTGTATTTTCCGGTGCCTCCGGCTTCCGCAACCAAGATTTCGGCGAACGCCGCGGCGTCGACCGGATCGCCGAACAGGTGTCCCTGAACGTAGTCGCAGTTGTGGCGCCGGAGAAACGCGAGCTGATGCTCGGACTCGACCCCTTCGGCGACCACGTCGAGCTTCAGGCTGTGGGCCATCTGGATGATCGTGGCGACGATCGCCGCGTCGTCCCGGTCGATCGCGACGTCGCGGATGAAGGACTGGTCGATCTTCAACGTGGTGATCGGAAACTGCTGGAGCGCGCTGAGCGACGAGTACCCGGTGCCGAAATCGTCGATCGCGAGATGCAGCCCCATGCCGTAGAGCGCGTTCAGAATTCGGATCGTGCGCGCCGTGTCCTCCATCAAAGTGGTTTCCGTGATCTCGAGCTCGAGGCAGGTGGGCGATATGCCGTGCGCGCGGAAGGTCTCGCGCACGCGCTCGAGGAACCGCTGCTGCAGCAGCTGGCGCAGCGAGAGATTCACGGAGACGCGGCACGGCGACGGCAGCACGCGCTGCCACTCGCGGTAGTCCGCGCAGACCCGATTGAGCACCCAATCGCCGATCGGCAGGATGAGGTTCGTTTCTTCGGCCAGCGGAATGAAATCCGACGGGTACACGAGACCGCGCTCGGGCAAATCCCAGCGCACGAGCGCTTCTGCGCCCTCCAGCCGACCGGTTCCCACCTGGTACTTCGGCTGATAATGCAGCCGCAGCTCGTCGCGCTCGAACGCGCGCCGCAGCTTGCTTTTCAGCATCAGCCGCTCCACCGCGGCGGTGTTCATCTCGCTCGAGTAGTATCCGTACGAGTTGCCGCCGGCCTTCTTCGACCGGTAGAGCGCCGCGTCCGCGTTCCTGAACAGATCGATCACGTTGTCGCCGTCGCGCGGATACACGGCGATGCCGATGCTCGCGGTCATGAAGATTTCTTCGCCGTTCACTTTGAACGGCTTGCCGACGGCATGCACGAGCCGCCCGGCAAGCTTCGAGATCCGTTCGAAGAAGTCGCTCATGTGCGCAGGCCCGGTGACGAGCACGGCGAATTCGTCGCCGGCGAGCCGGCCGGGCGTGGAGCCTTCGTCGAGCTCGGCTTGGATGCGACGCGCGAGAATCTCCAGGCTCGTATCCCCGGCGGCATGACCGAAGGTGTCGTTGATGTCCTTGAAGCGGTCGACGTCGACATAGAGCAGCGCGACGTATTGCCGAGATCGCTTGGCTCGCGCAATCGCCTGCTGAAGCAGGTGCTGGAACTGCATGCGGTTCGCGAGCTTCGTCAGAGGATCGATGCGCGCGAGGTAACGAATGCGCCGCTCCGCCTTCTTGCGTTCGTCGATGTTCTGCAGCGCATACACCGTGCACTCGATCTGCCCTGCCTCGGCAAGCACGTGCGAGACCGTGTAGGAGACGCTGAACGACGAGCCGTCCGCCTTCTGCACGGTTGCCTCTCGCGGAAGGCCCGCGGCGGAGGGCTTGACCGGCGCCTTGATCGCCGGGAGCACCCGGTCGACGCATTCGCCGATCAGCGCGCCCGGCGCATGCCCGAGCATCGCGTGCGCGGCCGCGTTCGCGCTTTCGATTCGCCCGTCGGGACCCGCGACGAGGATGCCCTCGCTCATGCCGGCCACGAGCCTCTCGAGTCGATCGCGGGCGGCGTTGCTCCGGCGCAAGCTTTGCTCGGCCACGGTCACGGCCTCGGACAGCTCGTCGACCTCGTCCGCGGCGGAAGAAGCCGAGCATGCGCCGTCCGCTCCGGAGACGCTCCGGAGCTGCGCCGCGAGCGCACGCAATGCGCGTCGCGAAGCGGCCACCGCGGTGCGGGCGGCGGCGAGCGCCGCGGCCGAAGCGACGAGGACCGCGGCGAGGGTCAGCGCGGCGAACACGCCGGCATCCATGCGCCCTTCCACGCGGAGGACGAGCAGCGCCGCGACGCATGCGGTCAGAGCCGTCATCACGGCGGCCAGAATCAGCGGAAGGCGGCGCATCGAGTGGCGCATCGCGACTGGCTCAGGTCAAAATCAAGCGCTTTGTTATAGTTATTCTCATCGGCCGGGATTGCGCCCGGTCAGCCCGAAACGCTTTATCGGCGGCCTCGCGAGCAGGCTCGGACGGCGGCCGACTTCGGACCGCGTAAGCACCGGCTCGCCCCCGGACCGAGCCCACGCGTCGCGACCGAAGCTCCCGGCGCTTCGGGCTAAGGCACCGGGGCGTTCACCGGCCTAGTCTACTATGAGCAGCCTTTCCGACACAGCTACCCTCGCTTTTGCGCCCCCGCCGGGCCTGCGGCACCCGCACGTGCAGTCGATACTGGCGAGCGGACCGTTCAGGGCGCGGACCGCGAGGAAACGCGCGGCCGCCCTGCTCGCCGCCGCCCGCCCGGAAATTCTCGACTGCGGTGCCGGGGTGCGGCTGCTCGGCTACCACAGCGCGCAGCCCGATCGCCCCCGCGGCCTCGTGATCCTGCTGCACGGCTGGGAAGGGTCGGCCGATTCGTCGTATATGATCTCAGCCGGAGCGCGCGCATTCGAGGCCGGTTTCGACGTATTTCGCCTCAATTTTCGCGACCACGGCGAGACCCACGGGCTCAACGAGGAGCTGTTCCATTCGTGCCGCTTGGACGAGGTGGGCCGGGCCGTCGCTCGCGTCGCCCGGCTGCATCCGGCGCCGCGGGTCTATCTCGTCGGCTATTCGCTCGGCGGGAACTTCGCGCTCAGGATCGTGGCGAACGCCTCACGGTTCGGGCTCGACTTGAGGAAGGTCATCGCCGTGTGCCCGGTGCTGCACCCGCACGCCACGATGCGCGCGCTCGAGAATGGCTTGTGGATCTATCGGCGCTACTTTCTGAGCCGCTGGCGCCGCTCGCTCGCCGCTAAGGCGGCCGCGTTCCCGCACCTCTACGATTTCGGCGACCTTCGGCGGTTTCGGACGCTGACGGCGACGACGGCCTTTTTCGTCGAGCGCTACACCGAGTTCGCGAATCTCGACGCGTACCTCGAAGGCTATTCGCTGACCGGCCCGGTGCTCGCCGACCTCGCGGTGCCGGCGCGGCTGATTGCCGCGCGCGACGATCCGGTGATCCCGCACGACGACCTCGCGGCGATCGCGCGCACCGATGCGCTCGAGGTCACCCTGCTGCCGCGCGGCGGCCACTGCGGCTTCGTCGAGAGCTTTCGCCTCACGAGCTGGGTCGACGAACGCCTCGTGGCCGAGCTCGCGTGAAGGGGCGGGCGCGGCCGCGAAGCACGAGCATCGAGTCGCGCGCGCCGCGCGCGCTGCTTGCGCCGCGGCCTATCTCTCCGTGCTCGCCGGCTCCAGCTCGGCGCTGTCGGCCGTCGGCTCGCGAGTTTCGGTACGCCGCTTTTCCTCGAAGGCGAGCGGCTCGGCACCGCTCATGACCTTGATCTCTCCTTCGATCACCGCGCCTTCCGCGACCGCGATCGAGTGACCGCTCAGGCTTCCGGTCACGCGCGCCGTTCCGGAAATCTCGACGCGCTGGCGGGCAACGACGTCCCCGTCGACCTCGCCCGAGACGATGACGTCCGTCGCGCGCATCGTTCCTTTCCATCGTCCTCCGGCCGCGAGCGTCACGGGACCGTCGATGTCGCAGTCGCCTTCGACGGTGCCGCAGAACACGTAAGGGCCTCCCCCGGTGATCGTTCCGACGATCTTCGTGGACGGCGCGATGAAGGTCGTGGGGCCGCGCGAGGAATCGGCGATGCGGCGTCGGAATAAAGCCATGCTGATGTCTCCGATGAGGTGCGCGCCGAAGGTAACGGAAGTCGCGGCGTCTTGCGAGCGCGCTGTTCACGCGCGGAAGAATGCGTCACGCCGTGTCACTTTCCGACGTCGAGGGGCAATGCGATGCAATTCACGGTTGGAGCGCAAGAGCTTGTACGGTCGGGACCGGCGAAGCCTGGCACGAAGCTTGCTCGGGCGCTCCCCGTGCTTCGCTTACCGGACCTTGCGCATGAGCTCGAACGATGAAGTGATCGCGCTGCTGCTGGGAGAGGGCTCCGACCGGCGCGCCTCCGCGGATCTCGCCGCCGGTGCTCAACGCCTCGTCAGATCCGCGGACGGCCGCGTGTCGCTCGAAGCGGTTCCGTCGGAGGAGGAATTCGTGCGCGATGCGCGCGGCACGGGCTGCTTCCGGCGAGGGAAGCCGATCGTCGATCCGGAGACGCGCGAGGTGATCGGCTACGAGATGGAGCAGGTGGAGGTCGATCTGCGCGCGCGTCGCAAATCGGCCTTCCGCGCGGGCGCGACGCCGCGCCCCGCGCCTCGCCTCGCTCAACGCTCTCTGTAACCGTAGCCGAGGTGCTTCACGTCGCGCACGATGCCGTTCTCGAGCCGAATCTGGCGCATCAGCTTGTGCGGCCCGAGGTTGTACGTCCACTCCTCGACGAGCACCTCCTCGACGAAGCCCGGGAGGAAAATGGACCGGGCCGCGATCACGCCCCTGCGCGCCACCCACGAGTAGACGGAGTCGGGCTCCCCGCAATGGTGTAGGACCTCGGCGGCGTGGTCGCCGCGCGAGATCACGTTCGCTCCGCATCGCAACGCATCGGCGGACGCCGCGCCGGCCGCGACGCCGGCGGCGATTGCGACGGAACAAATGATGGCGTGCTTCCTCATCGTGCTCGATTCCCGCCGACCGGCCATGCTCTCAGCCTGTCATGATTAGATGAACCTAGCCTTAATAGGTTCGTGATGCAACGCGAAGCCTATAATGGCCGGCGGCGGAGGCGACGCTGGCGGCCTCATCGTCGAGCGAGGGACCTGGGATTTCGATGAAGGCGCGAGTCGACTGGCTCCGGGAGCGCGGCAACGCCGTCTTGGTGGCGCGAGGGTTGCGCGGTCTCGAGAAGGAAAGCCTCCGCGTCACGGCGGACGGCCGCCTGTCCCGGCGCCCGCACCCCCCGGCGCTCGGCTCCGCGTTGACGCATCCCTATTTGACGACCGACTACTCCGAGGCGCTGCTCGAGTTCGTCACGCCGCCGCTCCGGTCGAACTGGGAGACGCTTCAGTTTCTCTGCGATCTGCACGTGTTCGTGCATCAGCGGCTCGACGGGGAGCTGTTGTGGCCCGCGAGCATGCCGTGCGTCCTCAACGCGAACGACGAAATCCCGATCGCTCGATACGGCACGTCGAACATCGGGATGATGAAGACCGTCTATCGGCGCGGGCTCGGATACCGATACGGGCGCGCGATGCAGGCGATCGCCGGCATCCATTTCAACTTCTCGCCGCCGCTCGCGTTCTGGGACGCTCTCGCGGAGCGCACCGGAAACGTCTCATCGATGGACGCTTTCCGTTCGTCGCACTTCATGGGGCTCGCGCGGAACTACCGCCGCCTCGCCTGGCTCGTGATCTATCTCTGCGGCGCGTCTCCGGCTCTCTGCAAGTCGTTCCGTCCCGAGGGCCACGAGCTGCTGACGGAGCTCGATCCCGGGACGTGGCATGCGCCGTTTGCGACGTCGCTCAGGATGAGCGACATCGGCTACCGCAATACGACGCAGGCGCGGCTGCAGATCTCGCTGAATTCGGCCGAGGAGTATGTCGCGGGGCTCGCGGCCGCGGTGTCGACGGTCGAGCCGCGCTATGCCGCGATCGGCGTGGAGGTGGACGGCGAGTACCGCCAGCTGAACGCGAACATCCTCCAGATCGAGAACGAGTACTACACCCCGATTCGGCCGAAGCCCGCGAAGGGGCAAGAGGAACGGCCGACGGTGGCACTGCGGCGCCGCGGCGTGGATTACGTCGAGGTGCGGACGCTCGACCTCAATCCCGCGGATCCGGTCGGCGTTAATCAGAACGCGCTCCGCTTTCTCGAGACCCTGCTGCTGCATTGCCTCTTGAGCCCGAGCCCGCCGATCGGCGCTGCCGAGCTCGAGGAGATCGATCGCCGCGATCTCCTCGCCGCGCGGGAAGGCCGGCGGCCGGGGCTCGAGCTGCCCCGGGACGGAGGTTCCGTAGCGTTGCGCGACTGGGGCCGGGAGGTGCTCGACGAGCTCGGCGAGATCGCCGAGCTGCTCGACCGGAACGGCGAGGGCTACTCCGCGGCGCTCGCGGCGCAGCGCGACGCGATCGAGGACCCGGACGCGACGCCCTCGGCGCGGCTGCTGGACGCGCTTCGCCAGAGCCGCGAACCGTTTTTCGAGCACATGCACGCGCTCGCCCGGGCACATCACGATTACTTCTTGGGCCTCGGGCTCGGCGCCGACCGCGGCGCGGAGCTCGAGGCCGCGGCGGCGCAGTCCATCGAGGCGCAGCGGCGGCTCGAGGCCGAGCCGGCGCCCCCGTTCCGCGAGTTTCTCGCGCGCTACTTCGAGAACGTTTGAGCCGCCGGCCGGTACGCCCCTACGGGCGAACGTGCAGCCGCCGCGCGGCCCGTCCGAAGCGGCGGCGGTGCGGGAGGCGCGCGCTCGGGCGTTCGGCCGGCCGAAGTGTGATTCTGTTAATCGCCGCTCGGGCGAGGGGCACCGATACTGCGCCGATCGGGCGGTTTCGAGGGGGCGATGAGAGCGGCTTTCGCAGCGGGGTTGACGATCGGGATCGCCGCCGTGCTGGCGGCGGCACGCTATTTTCCGTGGGTGGACCTGCCCCGTCTGCCGTCCGAGACCACGGTCGTCGCGAACGGCGGGCGCGCGGAGCGCTTCCTGATCCGCCTGCCGGCGGATCGCATCGCCGGCGCCGGGAGCACCGAAGCCGGGCTGCGGGGAGCGGCGTTTCCCGACGGCGCGGCGCTGCCGGAAGGCGTGCCTGACGCGCCGCTGCTGATCGAGCTGTTCAAGATTCGCGACGCCGACGGCAGCGTGATCGGCACGGCGGCCCGGCATTGGACCGAAGCCGCAGGCGAGCCGGCCGTCGCGTGGCTGATCACGATCCCGGGCCGGGGCGCGATGATGCTCGCGGCGCCCGGCGAGCCCGAGCGGGCGGCCGATAGCGTGCTCGGCGCCGGCGGATACCGCCCCGGGGAATCGTGGGGCGGCGCCGTGGAGCTGCGTCCGTTCTCCGGCGCCGACGCCGGCCGGGTCGTCGCCGGGCGGGGCGAGTTCGACGGCCTGGACGGCCGTTTCACGGAAGTCTGGACCCTGACGGGCGTCGGGTCCGGCGGCGAGCTGAAGGGCACGATCGAGCTTCGCACGGTCATGTTCAAGCCGTCATGAGGCGCGGAGCGGAGAGCACCGCCCGCCGGCGGATCGGCTGGGCGCTGGCCGCGGGTCTCGTCGCCGGCATCGCGGTCGGCGGCGCCGTGCTCTATTGGAATCCGATCACGGCAGCGCCCGCGGTTGCGGAAGGCGAGTTCGACCGCGCGCTGCACTACGCGCTGCCCGCCGGGGCGGTCGTGTTGACTCACGGCGGCGGCCTTCCGATGACGCGGCGGCCGGACGACGTGGCGGAGCTTTGGGAAAGCGCGCTCCGCTCCGTCGCCGCCGGCACGCTCGTGCTGTCGGGCGAGGACGGCGCGCCGGAGGCCGTCGGGAGCCGGATCACGGTCCCGTCGGAACGGACCGATCTGCTTTTCGAAGGCGTGATCCTCGATGACTATTGGCTCGTGACCGTGCCCGGGGAGGGCTCGCTGTTCGTCGTCGAGCAAAGCAACGTCTGGCCGACGATGAAGGACACGTTGCTGCCCGCCGTCCTCGGACGCGGCTGGCCGGGCCCCCGAAGCTACACGCCGACCGAAGGGCCGGGCATCGGCGGCACCGCTCTCGTGATCGGTGCGACGGGACGGTTCGCGGCGCAAGAGGGCAGCGCGGTCGAACGTTACCGGCTGGATCGCTTCACGTCCGCGCACGGCATCGAGGCGCTCGCGGGCGAGCTCGATCTGCGCCTGCTCGATTCGGCCCCCGCCGCGCCGCCGCCGCCGTAAGGCCGCCCGTTACGGCACGAGCGCCGCGAGATCGGCGTCGGGGTCGGCCAGCACTCCCGCTGCAACCTCGAGCCGGCGCGCGACGGCTTTCTTCGCGAACAAGAATTCCCGCGGGCGGTTGACGGCCTCGACCGCGACGAGGCGGCCGTCGCGCAGATGGAAGACGGCGAAGCTGCGCGCCGCCGGATCCCCGCGGACGACGGTCTCGTCCGCGCCGCCCGCGAGACCTGCGATCTGCAGCTTCAAGTCGAATTGGTCCGACCAGAACCACGGCACCTCGGTGTAGGCGTGCGCTTCGCCGGCGAAATGGGATGCCGCCGCCTTGGCCTGCTCGATCGCGTTCTGCACGGACTCGAGGCGCACGCGGCCGGCCGCGAGCGGATGGGGATGATTCGTGCAATCCCCGGCGGCGGCGATCAGCGGGTCGGCCGTGCGGGCGTGCTCGTCGACGAGAATGCCGTTCTCGCACGGCAGGCCTGCCGATCGGGCGAGCGCCGTGTCGGGCTCGACGCCGACGCCGACGATCGCGAGGTCGCAAGGGTGCCGCGTGCCGTCCGCCGTCAGCACCGCCTCCACCCGCTCGCGTCCCAAGAACTCCGAGACGGCCGCGCGGCAGCGGAGCTTGACGCCGGCCTCCGCATGGCAGCGCGCGTAGAACGCGGAGACCTCCGCGCTGACGACGCGGCTCATGACGCGGTCCGCGGCTTCGAGCACGGTCACGTCGACGCCGCGGGCGGCGGCGACGGCTGCGACCTCGAGCCCGATGTATCCCGCGCCGACGAGCACGAGCTTGCGGCCCGGCGCGAGCTCGGCGGAGATGGCGTCGACGTCGTCGATCGTGCGCAGGTAATGCACGCCGCGAAGCTCGGCCCCCGGCACCGGGAGCCGCCGGGCGACGCTTCCGGTGGCGAGCAGCAGGCCGTCGTAGCCGAGGACGCGGCCGTCGGCGAGGCGGACGCGGCGGCTGTCCGCGTCGAGCTCCACCGCACGCACGCCGAGCTCGAGGACGGCGCCCTTGTCGCGGTAGTACTGAGCCGGGCGCAGCGCGAGCCGCTCGCGCGGCAGCTCTCCGGCGAGATACTTCTTCGATAGCGGGGGACGCTGATACGGCGCGTGACGTTCACCGCCGACTACCGTGATCCGTCCGTCGAAGCCGTTTTGCCTCAACGAATGGACCGCTTGAACGGCGGCCTGGCCGCCGCCGACGATCAGGAGATGACGGGTCATTGCAGGGCGCGCCGCTTCTGGCGCGAGCTTCTCCGGTGGTATCGTTTCGCGGTGCGATTCTACCCTCATCCGCGAACGGCACTCCCGGTCGGCGAAATGCGATGACTCGCGCGGTCCGTATCGAGCGCTTCGGCGGCCCGGAGGTGCTCGAGCTTCGGCATGTCGAGGTGCCGGAGCCGGGCCCCGGCCAGGTTCGCGTGAGGCATACGGCGATCGGCCTGAACATGGTCGATACGTATTACCGCACCGGGCTCTACCCGCTGTCGCTTCCGAGCGGTCTCGGCTCGGAGGCCGCAGGCCGTGTCGTCGCGACGGGAGAAGGCGTTGCCGCGCTTAGCGCCGGCGATCGCGTCGCCTACGCGAGCCCGGCGCCGCTCGATGCCTATTCGGAGGAGCGTCTGATCGACGCGCGCTGGCTCGTACGGCTCCCGCAGGCCATCTCCGACGAGACCGGCGCCGCGATCATGCTGAAGGGATTGACGGCCTGGTATCTGCTGCATCGCAGCTACCGCGTGCAGCCTGGCGACTTCGTGCTGCTGTATGCGGCCGCCGGCGGCGTCGGCTTGATCGCGGCGCAATGGGCCGCGAGCATCGGCGCGCGCGTGATCGGCGTCGTCGGCAGCGAGGCGAAGCGCGAGATCGCGCTCGCGCACGGCTGCGAGGCGGTGCTGCTCGCGAGCGACGACATCGTCGCGCGCGTGCGCGAGCTCACGGGCGGGGCCGGCGTGCCGGTCGTGTACGACTCGATCGGCCGCGCCACGTTCTTTCAGTCGCTCGACTGCCTGCGTCCGCACGGGGTCATGGTCAGCTTCGGCAACGCGTCCGGCCCGGTCGAGCCGTTCTCTCCGCTGGAGCTCTCGAAGCGGGGGTCCCTCTACGTGACGCGTCCGACGCTGTTCGATTTCGTGCGCGAGCGAGCCGAGCTCGAGCGCGGCACCGACGCGCTGTTCCGCCTCGTCTCGAGCGGCGCGATAAGGATCGAGATCGGCCAGCGCTGGCCGCTCGACCGAGTGGCCGACGCGCACCGAGCGCTCGAGGGCCGCAGGACCACGGGCTCGACCGTCCTGACGCCCTGAGAGCCCGCGCGCGCCAACCGGGCGAATCGCGCATTTCGCCGCCGCGCCTTTTTTCACCCTTCACGGCACTTTCCGGCATCGAGACACGCGCCGCTCCGCCGCTACGCTGTGAGTCGCGCGGCCGCCCCGCTGCGGCGGCCGGGAAGCGCGAGAAGCCCTGGAGCGATCGGGTAACGGAGGACCCATGCTGCGGCAACGGCACGAGGCTCGTCTTCATCGGCCCATGGCCGAGGCATTCGCCGCGCTCGTCAACGCGGCGGCCCGCGGCCGATGGGCGACCCGCCTGCTGGAGGCGCCGTTGCCGCCGCCCCGGGCGGGCATGAGCTACGAGCAGCAGCGGGGGTCGGTACTGCGGCGCGGACGGGTCGTCCAATGCATCCCGCCGGTCTCGATCACGCTGCGCGAGACGCTGCACGACCCGCCGTGCCGCGTCGAGTTGCGCCTTCGCTGGCGGCTCGAGCCCGTCGAGGCCGGGTGTTTCCTGCGGCTCGATGCCGGCATCGATCTGAACGGCCCGGCATCGCTGCGGCGCCGTCATTGGTCCGGCCGCATCCGCGCGCATTGCCTGCGGATGATCGATGCGCTTCGGTCGAGCTTGCCGCCGGCGGAGGGTCAGGACGGAAGCTTGGTCAGCGGCCAGAACACGGGCAGCAGCAGCATCGCGGTGACGAACGTCAAGAGCGTCAACGGCACGCCCACCTTGAGGTAGTCCGTGAAGCGATAGCCGCCGGGGCCCATCACGAGCACGTGGGCCGGGTGCGAGATCGGGCTGCTGAAGCTCGCCGAGGCGGCCATCGCGATCGCCATCATCGCGGTCTGCGGCTGAAAGCCGAGATCGGCGCTGGCCGTGAGCACGATCGGCGACATCAGCACGACCAGCGCGGCCGCCGGAATGACCAGGTTCGCGGCCGCGGTCACGAGATAGAGGCCGCCGATCACCCACCAGGGTCCGTACGGCCCGAGGAGCGCCATGGTCTGCTCGGCGAGAAATCGTGCGGCGCCGGTTTCCTCCATCGCCGTGCCGAGAGGCAGCATCCCGGCGATCAGAAAGATCGCGCGCCACTCGATGGCTCGGTAGGCCTCCTCCATCGTCAGGATTCCCGTCAGCACCATCAGCGTGGCGCCGACCAGCGCGGCCATGTAGATCGGCAGCCAGCCGACGAGCGCCGCGATGATCACGCCGAGCATGATCGCGGCGGCCCACGGCGCTTTGCGGCTGTCTACCGGCCGCTGACCGAGCGGCGTGAGCAGCAGGAAATCGGGATCACGCTCGAGCAGCTGCAGCTTTTCCCGGGGGCCGATCAGCAGCAACGCATCGCCGAGCTGCAACGTCAGGTCGTCGAGATCGGTGCGGATCGCTTCGCCCTTGCGCCATACGCCGCCGAGCTCGAGGCCGTACTTGTCGCGAAAGCTGACGTCCGCCACCCGCTGATTCACGAGCTGCGACCGCGGATCGAGCGTGGCCTCCACGACGCCGAGCCGATCCGACTCGAGCACGTTGAACGCCGGCTGGCTGTCGCGCTCTATTTCGAGCTCCTGCAGCCCGCGCAGCACGTCGAGATCCTCCTCGCGTCCCTGGATCAGCAGCAGGTCGCCGCCCTTCAGGGGCAGGTCGGCCTCGGGCATGATCGTGAGCTCGCCTTCGCGAAAGAGCGCGAGGAGCCTGAAATCGAACGCGTCGGCGAAGCGGCTTCTCGACAACGTGTCGCCCGCCAGCGTCGACTCGCGCGGCACGCGCACGACGAAAATCCGCTCCTGGAGCCGGTAAACCTCGCTCAGCTCCTGCTCGCCGACTCTTCGGATCGAGCCGAAATCGGCCGACCGCTCGAGCTCCTGTATCGCATCCGGCGTCGTCTGCAGGAGGAGCACGTCGCCGGCACGCAGCGGGACCTGCGTGAGGTTCACGCGCCGCACCAATTCCCCTCGTCGGATCGCGAGGACGTTCGCGGCGTAGCGCTTCCGGAAGTCGGAGTGGTGCAGCAGCGATCCTTCCAAGACCGCGCCTTCGTTGATCGTCGCCTCGACGAAGGCCACCTGGCCGGCCATCAGCCCTTGAAGCACGGGCGCTTCGCGCTCGATCACGAGCTCGCTCCAGCGCTGGAACTCACGGAAGCGGTCGAGGCGCCCCTGCACGAACAGCTTGTCGCCGCCCTGAAGCACCGTTTGCCGAGACGGCATCAGCTCGGTCCGGCCGCGGCGCTCGAGCGCGAGAACGATCAGGCCCGCCGCCGAGCCGATCCGGCTCTGCGCGAGGCTCTTGCCGACGAGAATCGAGTCGGGCGCGACGCGCATTTCGAAGTTGCGCGCCTGAAGCCCGTACTGCATGCGCAGCTGTCGCTGGCTGCGCCGCTGTGTCTGCTCCTCCGGCTTCTTCCGCGGCAGCGCGTGGCGGCCGATCAAAGCGACGAAAAGAACGCCGGTCGCGAAGAGCGACCCGCCGAGCGGCGTGAAGTCGAAAACGCCGAAAGGCTCGAAGCCGGCCGTGGCGAGCGCATCGCTGATCAGCAGGTTCGGCGGCGTGCCGACCAGAGTGGTGAGCCCGCCGAGCAGCGTTCCGTAGGTCAAAGGAATCAAGAGCCGGGAGGCGGGAATGCGCGTGCGGCGCGCGACGTCGACGACGACGGGCAGCATCAACGCCGCCACTCCGATGTTGTTCATGAAGAACGAGAGCGTGCCGGCCGTGACCATGATGACCACGACCATCCGGATCTCCTGACGGCCGGCGAGCCGCAGCACCGTATAGCCGATCATGTTCGAGATGCCGGCCCGCGTGAGCGCGCTCGAAAGGATGAACATGGCCCACACGGCGATGACCGCGCCGTTCGAGAAGCCGGCGACGGCTTCGGGGGGCGTGATGAGCCCGGTGACGACGAGACTCCCAAGGACCATCAGCGCGATGACGTCCATGCGGATTCTCGAGCCGACGAACAGCACGAGAGCGGCGACGAGGATGCTCAGAACGAGCGCGATTTCGATTGTCAAAGCGTGCGACCGATCCGTTCGTCCTCGAGCCCCCCACGAGCGTCGCGGTCCGTTGCGGAACGTCCCGGCTCGAAATCCATTCTAATATGCTGTAGTAGTCTGCCCAAGCAGCGCGGACGGGCCGACGGAGCCGGGATTCCGCGCGGGTGGCCGTGCCGGGAGACGCGAGCGTTCTCGGGCGCGGCCGGCCTCGTGCGGCGCCCGTCCCGAGGCGCCCGCATCTGTGAGGCAGGACACCCGGCGGGCGCGTCCGGGTTCCTATACTCGGGAAGCGCCGGCCGGAATTCGGCCGGCGAACTCGTCGGCGGCGAGCGAGGGAGACATGCGAACGATGCACGATACGCGCGTAAGGCCGGTCAGGAGTCTCACCGAGTTTTTCCGCAATTCCGTGTCGAGCGCGATGGACCGGCAGGGAGTGGATGCGGACGATCTCACGGCGTATTACGTCGTCAATCTCCTCACGCTGTTCGCCCGCTCCGAGGTCCTGTACGAAGGCACGGCCGAGAGCCGCATGCTGAGGCCGCTCGCGTTGATTCTCGCCAAGGCCGCCGAGGCGCCGACGGTCGAGGAACGCAACTTCGAGCTTCAACGGCTCGGCGACATCGCGCTGTTCGTGGCCGGTTTCTTCGGCGAGAGCCTCGCCCGCCGCCAGGTGGACGTGGACTACTACGTGCGGATGGGCGGGTCGGCTTACAGCTCGCTTTCGGAAAGCGTCCGCGGCAGCGTGCGCGGGCAGGCGTACGCGAGCGTATTCGCCGAGCTCGCGTCGAAGTTCCAGGACTTCGTCGACGTGCTGAGCGAGGTTCGTGATGAGGCGCGCGGCAACGACGACGTGGACGTTCTGCGGCTCTACGAGGTGTGGCTGCGCACCGGCAGCAAGCGAGCGGAGCGGCTGCTACGTCGGATAGGCATCGAGCCCGATCGTGCACTGAACATCACGAGCCGGCATTAACGGACGGCCGGAGGCGAACTTTGCTGGCTAACCTCCATGCCCTGCTCGCCGACATCTACGCGCTAGAGCTGGCGTACGACATCGAAGATTTTCTGATCACCGATCCGAAGATCGCGAATCTGCTCGACGCGAACGGGCGCAGCGTCGACGAGAAGCTACTGATCGCCGAGCGCGACGGGCAGGCGGAGGTGTCTCTGTATCTCGAGGCGAGCCTCGTGGAGAGGCTCGCGGAGCGGGATCCGACCCGCCGTCTCGACGAGCGCAATCTCGCGGATTTCTGGACCGCTTTCGAGGGCGTGAGCCACTTCGCGTACTACGCCTGGAACGCGGCGCTCGAGAAGCCGGTGCGGCTGCTCGAGATGGAGCTGCAGGCGGAGGTGGACAAGTTCATCGCGACGAGCATTCTCCTGCAGCGCCAGGACGGGCGGCCGCCGGCGGCGCTGCACGAGTGGCTGTTCGAGCGCCCGCGCTTCGATCGCGGCCTGAGCCAGAGCGAGCTGCGCCGCTATCGCGCGGCGAACCGGTACGCCGGGAAGTATTGCCTGACGCTCGGCCCCGATCTCGCGCAGGGGTTGAGCCGGGGCTCGCTTTTGCATCGCGAGCTGCGCCGCTTCTACCGCCTGTCGCAGCCGAGCAAGATCCGGCACATCGAATCCCTTTAGCCGGGGTGCGCCGGGGCCATCCCCGGCCGCAGACGGCTTCGCAAAGGGATGCGAGGCGGGCCAGCGCTAGCGAATCGCGCCTCCGTTCGCGCCGAGGAACAGCCGATATGCGGGGTTGCCGGTCTCCTCGGCATGCGTGTAGCCGAGCGTATCCAAGTGCGCGTCGAACTCGCGCCTTTCCGCTTGCGGCACCTGAACGCCGGCGAGCACGCGGCCGTAGTCGGAGCCGTGGTTCCGGTAATGGAACAGGCTGATGTTCCATCGGTCCCCGATGGCCCTCAGGAACTTGAGCAGGGCGCCCGGCCGCTCCGGAAACTCGAAGCGGTAGATCAGCTCGTCGTCGATCGACGGCACGTGTCCGCCGATCATGTGGCGGACATGCAGCTTCGCGAGCTCGTTGTCGGAGAGATCGAGCACGGGGTAGCCGAGCGCCGACAGGCTCGCGACGAGCTCGGAGGCCTCGTGCCGGTCGCCCTGGAGCGCGACTCCGACGAAGATGTGCGCTTGCTCGGAAGGTGCGTACCGGTAGTTGAACTCGGTGATGCTGCGCGCGCCGAGGGCTTCGCAAAATCGCAGGAATGCGCCCGGCTGCTCCGGTATCTCGGCGGCGATGAGCGCCTCCCGGTGCTCGCCGATCTCGGCGCGTTCGGTCACGTGGCGCAGACGGTCGAAGTTGATGTTCGCGCCGCTCGCGATCGCGATGTAGCGCTCGCCGCGCCGCTCGCGATCGTCGGCGTAACGCTTCAGCCCCGCGACCGACAGCGCCCCGGCGGGCTCCATGACGACGCGGCAGTCCTCGAAGATGTCTTTGATCGCCGCGCAAATCTCGTCGGTCTCGACGAGCACGATCTCGTCGACGACCTCGCGGGCGAGCGCGAACGTATGGTCGCTGACGCGCCGCACGGCGACGCCGTCGGCGAAGATGCCGACGTGGTCGAGAGTGACCGGCGCCCCGTGCCGCAGCGAGTCGTGCATGCTGGCCGCCTCCACGGGCTCCACGCCGATGATCCGCACGTCGGGGTAGAGGTGCTTCACGTACGATCCGATGCCGCCGACGAGCCCACCGCCGCCGATCGGCACGAAGATCGCCGCGGGCGGCTCCTTCCACTGGCGCGTCAGCTCGACGCCGATCGTCCCCTGGCCGGCAATGACGTCGGGGTCCGCGAACGGGTGGACGAACGTGAGGCCCTGGGCTTCGGCGAGGCGCATCGCGTGCGCGTACGCCTCGTCGTAATCCTCGCCCTCGAGAACGGCCTCGCCGCCGAGCGCCCGGACGGCTTCCACCTTGATCGACGGCGTGCTCGTCGGCATCACGACGACCGCACGCACGCCGCGCTTCCGCGCCGCGAGGGCCACGCCCTGCGCGTGATTTCCGGCCGAGCTGCAGATCACGCCTTTCGTGAGCGTCGCTGCCGGCAGCTGCGCGACCTTGTTGTAAGCGCCGCGCACCTTGAACGAGAAGACCGGCTGAAGGTCCTCGCGCTTCAGCCAGACGTCGTTGCCGAGCCGCCGGGACAGGCGCGGCGCGTGGTCGAGCGGCGACTCGATGGCGGCGTCGTAGACGCGTGCCTTGAGAATCCTTTCGACGTAGCTCGCCGCGAGCGGCCGTGCCGGGGCTTTTTGCCGTGCACCCATGAGCGCGCGAGCTTAGCGCAACTCGCACGACGACCGAAGAGGCGCGCGGCGGAGCACGGCCGCGGCCCCTCGCGAGACCGGCGCGGGAGCGCTCGCTATTCGGTCTCCGGCGCCTTCAGCAAGTCGGCCATCCGGCGCGTCATTTGATCGAACTGATACGAAGGGATCTTGTAGCGCCACCCGCGCACACGGGCGTTGATGCGCTCGGCTTCCTCGGCCGGGTCGACCGCCTCGCCGCCGTCGTCCGCGTCTTCGGCTTGCGCCGACTCGGCTGCCTTCTCCTCGTCGGCGGTCCCCGCCGCGTCCTCTCCGGCAGGAGCGGCGTCGGCCGCCTCGGTCTCGGGCTCGGCGGCGGCCGCGCCGCCCGAAGCCTCGTCCGCATCCGAAGTCTCTTCGTCCGAAGTCTCTTCGACCGCGGCCTGCGCGTCCGGATCGACACTCGCCTCGAACGTGACCCACGCGCCGTCGTCACCCTCGAAGCCTCGGGCCGTGACGACGAGACCGTCGAACGTGTGGAACGTCGTGACCACCGGCGAGACATCGCCGGCCTCCTCCGTCGCCGCCTCGACGTCGTCGAGACGCAAGTCGCGCAACGAGTTGCCGATCACGTTCGCGACGCCCGCATAGGTCAGCTCCCGACCCTCGGGCACGTTCTCGACCGTGAAATTGGTTTGGTCCTCGCTCTCCTTGACGATCGTGACCGTCTCGCCGTCCGGGTGCTCTATCGTCACGCGGCTGATGCGCGTGCCCGGGATGTCGACGATCGTCGGGTCGACCCACTCCGCACCGCTGTTCGGCACGTCGAGCTCTTGATCGACGAGGTAGCTCTCGGGCTCGTCAGCGAGCCGCACGTAACGGTATCCGCCGCCGGCGGCATCGCCGACGATGACCGACGGGAAGGCCCGGTCGCCGCTGAACGCGGTGATCGCGACACCGCGTGCGTCCTCGGTGTCGACGTCGCGGACGCCGAGCCGTTCGTAGTACTCCGGATTCGACGTCTTTTCCTCGACGATGCGCGCCCGGGCGAGCCCGAGCAGGGCTTCTCTGATCTTGCCGACGTCGGCCGGGTAGTCGTCCTTCTCGGCGATGAGCCAGTGCTCCGGAGTGCGCCGCATCGTGGCGACCGCCTCCCCGCCCGCGCCGACGACCGTCACGCGGTCGATGTCGGCGAGCGCGGACTCGAGCTCCGGCAGCAGCAGCGCGTCGTTCCGCGAAGACGGCGTCTCGGACCGCTGACCGTAGAGCGCGAGCAGCGTGAGCACGGCCAGAGCCGCGACGAGGCCTACGAGCGTTCGAGTCGTCATCGTTGCCCCTTCCGGTGTCGTCGTCGGAGGTGGAAGACGAGCAGCGTGAGCAGCGTCAGCCCGAGCGGCATCACGCCGATGTTCAGCACCTTCAGAGTGGTGCCGAGCTGCTCGATGCTGCGGTCGAGATTTCGACGTACGGCGCGCAGCTCCTGGCGGATGCGCACCTGCTGGTCGAGAAAGCGTTGAATCTCCGCCTGCTGCTCGGGCGTCATCAGCACGGACGTCGCGTCGTCTCGCTGGGACTGGAGCTCCGAGAGCCTGCGCTCGGTCTCGTCGAGCTCGGCCTGAAGCCGCTGCTCGGTCGCACGGAATTTCGCGTCGGCCTCACGCCGCAGCGCTTCGACCGTCGTGAACGGCCGGGAATACGTGGCGCGGCTGCGCAGCCCGATCAGCTCGGCGCTCCCGGACAGATTGTCGAGCGCGTTGGTCACGAAGTCGCCGTTGCTCGCGAAGGCCGTGATCAGCTGCTGGCCGAGGAAGCTCTGCCTCTGGACCCAGAGTCGGTCGCTCAGCACGTCGACGTCGCCGACGAGCACGACGTTCACGTTCTCCGCGGAAGCGAGATGCCCTCCGGCGTCGGTGCCCTCGCCCTCCTCGTCCGCGCCGTCGGAGTCCGCCGCGCTTGCTTCCGCTTCAGCGGCTTCCTCGGGCGCGGCGTCCTCGTCCTCCGCCCCGTTCTGCTCGGCGTCGGCTTCGTCCTCGTCCGCGGCCTCGTCGTCGCCCGGCGGCCCGTCGGGGAACGCGCTCTTGATCGGGCCTTCGAGGCGCGCCGCGAGCACGTAGCGCTCGCCGGTCGGCGAGAAATCGTTCAACAGATCGCCCGGATCGGCGAGGAACTGGAAGCGCGCGGCCGGCATCAGCGCGGCCTCCGGGCTCGACGTCAGGAGCGGCGTGAGCGTAACGCCGCCGTCCTCGTCGGCGTCGGTGAAGTGGCCGGCCGTCCCGACGTTGATCGTCTCGAGGCCCGCGGTGATCACGTCCTCCTGATCCATCGCCTGCGCGTCGAGACCGGCGAGCCCGATGTGCCGCACCGGTCGCGTCCCGAAGCCGGTGTTCACGCTCAATGCATACACGTTGTCGACGACGACCTGGTCGGCGGAGAACTCGACGCCCCACGCGTCGAACAGCCGATCGAGATTCGAGCCGTTGGCGGCGCCGAAACCGCTCGGGCCGGCCGCGGCGCTCGCGATCTCGGCGAGCGGATCGACGAAGATCAGCGCGCGGCCGCCGCGGAGCACGAACTGGTCGATCGCATAGAGCGTCTTCTCGTCGAGATTCGACGGATGGACGAGCCACAGCACGTCGACGTCCGCGTCGATGGACTCGAGGCTCGACGGCAGCGTTCGAACCTCGAACAGCTGCCGGACCTGCTGCGTGATGACCCACGGCGACGAGGGCCTCCCGGCGGTCGGATCGAATCCGCCGCTCATCGGCACGCCGGCGAGGAGGCCGATCACCGGTTTCTCGGGATGCGCGAGGCTGTAGATCATCCTCGCGACGTCGTACTCGAGGAACGGCTCCTTGTCCGGCTGAAGGAACGGAATCGCGGCCTCGTCGCCGACTCCGTTCGTCCCGGCGAGCCCGAAGAAGACGTTCTCGCCGAGCGTGCCGAGATTCACCGGCTGAAGCCCGAATTGCGTGGCCCGATCCTCTTCCTCCGAGAAAGGCTCCGGATCCACGACCTCGAGACGCAGCATCCCGTTCGAGCTCGCGGCCATCTCCTCGAGCAGCTCCCGCACTCTCACTTCATAAGTGCGTATGAACGGGATGTCGGCCGTCTCCTCGTCGGAGAAGAACAGGTAGAGGTTGATCGGCTCGTCGAGCCCCGCGAGCAACGACTTCGTGCCCGGGGAAAGCGTGTAAAGGTTGTTCTCGGTCAGGTCGAGCCGCATGCCCTTCAGCAACGTGTTGCTCGCCATGACGGCGGCCACGAAGACGAGCAGAAGGACTACGAGCGTCGAGTACCCGATTCGGCGTCTTCCGGCGGTGTTCATGTCAATCGGCCTTCTTGAGCTCGAGGATGATCGTGTTCGCGTAGAGCGCGAAGCCGATGAGGAGCGCGAAGTACACGACGTCCCTGACGTCGATGACGCCTTTGCTGATGCTCTGGAAATGCGTCAGGAAGCTCAGGCTCGCAATGGCGTCGACGATGGGCTGCGGCGCCCATGCCGCGAACAGGTCGAGCACGATCGCAAGCCCGGCGAGCAGCAGCACGACGGCCACGAGAACCGCCAGAATGAACGCGATCACCTGGTTCTTCGTGACCGCGGACAGACACGACCCCACGGCGAGAAAGCCGCCCGCCATCATGATGCTGCCGAGATACGCGGCGAGGATCACGCCGTTGTCCGGCGAGCCGAGGTAGTTGACCGTGAGCCAGATCGGAAACGTCAGCCCGACCGCGAGGGCGGTGAAGATCCAGGCGGCGAGGAACTTGCCGAGAACCGCCTGCCACACCGTGACCGGCAGCGTCATCAGCAGCTCGATGCTTCCCGATCTGCGTTCCTCGGCCCACAGCCGCATGCTGAGCGCCGGCACCAGGAACAGGAAGAGCCAGGGATGGAACGTGAAGAACGGCGCGAGATCCGCCTGGCCGCGCTCGTAGAAGTTTCCGAGGTAGAACGTGAAGGCGCTTGCGAGAACGAGGAAGATGAAGATGAATACGTACGCGAGCGGCGTCGAGAAGTAGCCGAGCAGCTCGCGCCGCATGACCGCAAACGTGCCGCTCATGCGCTCGCTCCTCCGGTGATCGTGCGGAATACCTCGTCGAGCCTGCCGGCCTCGAGGTGCAGCTCGTCGAGCTCCCAGCCGCTGCGCTCCGCGAGCCTGCCGATCGGGCCGAGGGGCAGCTTGCCCGGGGCCGGAAATGCCGTGAGCTTGCCGCTCCGTTCGTCGAGCTCGACGGACGCGACCTCGGGCAGCGCCGCGATGTCGGCACGGGCGGCGGCCAGCTTCGACGCATCGGCGAGCTTCAGCGAGACGGCGTTGTGAAACCGCGAGCGGGCCTCGAGACCCGCCGGCGTGTCGTCCGCGAGGATGCGGCCGCGGGCAATGACGACGGCGCGCGTGCAGACGGCGTCGACCTCCTCGAGGAGATGCGTGGAGATCACGATGATCTTGCTTTTCGCCATCGTGCCGATCAGCTGGCGCACTTCGTGCTTCTGGTTCGGATCGAGCCCGTCCGTGGGCTCGTCGAGAATCAGCACCTCCGGATCGTGCAGGATCGCTTGAGCGAGCCCGACGCGCCGACGGTAGCCCTTGGACAGCGTCTCGATGCTCTGATCCAGCACACGCTCGAGATGCAGCAGACCGTAGACTTCCTCGAGCCGCTTCTGCCGGCCGGCCGCGGGCATCCCCCGCGCCTCGGCGACGAACTCTAGAAAGGTGCGCGGCGTCATCTCGGGATAGCTCGGGGCGCCCTCCGGGAGGTAGCCGATCCGCCGCTTCGCCTCGATGGCCTGCGTCTCGACGTCGTACCCGCAGACGACCGCTCGTCCCGACGTCGCCGGCAGGAAGCCGGCGACGATGCGCATCGTCGTCGTCTTGCCCGCGCCGTTCGGGCCGAGAAACCCGAGCACTTCGCCCGGCTCCACGCGAAAGCTCAGGTTGTCCACGGCGACGAATTGGCCGTACTGCTTGGTCAGCCCCTGACAGTCGATCATAGCCGTCATTGTTCGATTGTCCCGGTGCTTGGCGGCCTCGAAGCCGTGCTGCTGCGCGGAATCGCGCATCCACGCTGCGCGGATCGGCAGCGAGACGGGCCGGTTGTTGAAGGCGGACAATTCTGCATAGTGCCCCCAGGCGTTTCAAGGCGACGCGCGAGCGCTGCCGCTCGCCGCCTTCGAGCCCCGATTCGAGCGCGATGGGCGACCGGGCTTAAACGCCGCGGGGGCCGGTCGTGCTCTCCGTGTTGGTCTTCGTCGGACCGGCCGCCCGACCGGTCGACTCGGAAAGACCACGGCAGCCGCGCTCGAGTTCCCGAGGCGTGCCGCGGCCCCCCCGGCGGTGGCGCGTGACGCCGGCCGGATGGCATTCTGTCCGCGCTGCGATCGATGCTGCGGTCAACGAAGCGTCGGACGGAGCCCGCCGTTCGCGTCGGCGCACGAGCCCGGCATTCTGCACCAGCCGGCGCGCGGCACGGATCGGTTGCCCGAAGCGCGAAAGGTGAGGAAGTGCAGATGACGACGAGGGCGCTCGTCAACGGCAGGGTCGTGAACGAAGGCCGGATTCTCGAGACCGACCTTCTGCTAGAGAACGACCGCATCGCCCGCGTTGGGCCCGGCGCGTTGCCGCCGAACGCGGAGGTCGTCGACGTCGCCGGGCAATACATCCTGCCGGGGCTGATCGACGATCAGGTGCATTTCCGCGAGCCGGGCGACGCGCGCAAGGGCACGATCGAATCCGAGTCGCGCGCGGCCGTGGCCGGCGGCGTCACGAGCTATCTCGACATGCCGAACAACTCACCTCCGGCGGTTGATCTCGCCGCGCTCGCCGCGAAGCGCGCGACCGCCGCGCGCACGAGTTACGCGAACTACGGCTTTTACCTCGGCGCGACGAACACGAATCGGGAGGAGATCGCGCGCGCGGGCGCGGCGGACGCCTGCGGGATCAAGGTGTTCATGGGCGCCTCCACGGGCGACATGCTCGTGGACGATCCCGCGGCGCTCGAGGCGATCTTTGCCTCCGCGCGCTTGCCGGTCGCGGTGCATTGCGAGGACACGCCGATGATCCGGGACGCCGAGCGGCGCTACCGCGAGCGGTACGGCGAGGACGTGCCGATGTCCGCCCACCCCGCGATCCGCTCGACGCAGGCCTGCTACGCCTCGTCGTCGCTCGCCGTCGGGCTCGCGAAGCGGCACGGCACCCGGCTGCATGTGCTGCACGTGAGCACGGCCAAGGAGCTCGAGCTGTTCGACGCGGGACCGATCGAGGCGAAGCGCGTCACGGCGGAGGTTTGCGTGCACCATCTGTGGTTCGACGAGTCCCGTTACGCGGATCTCGGCGCGTTGATCAAGTGCAACCCCGCGATCAAGACGGCCCGGGACCGGGGGGCCCTCGTGCAGGGCGTCGTGGAGGACAAGATCGACGTGATTGCCACCGATCATGCGCCGCACACGCGCGAGGAGAAGTCGCGGAAGTATTTCGAGGCCCCTTCCGGCCTCCCGCTCGTGCAACATTCGCTCGCAATGCTGCTCGAGCAGCACCGCGCGGGCCTGCTGAGCCTTACGGCGATCGTCGAAAAGGCGGCGCACAACCCGGCGCGGCTGTTTCGCATCGTCGACCGCGGGTTCATCGGTGAAGGCTGCTTCGCCGACCTCGTCGTCGTCGACCTCGACGCGGAGACGAAGGTGACGCCGGACCGGCTCCTCTATCGTTGCGGATGGTCGCCGCTAGCCGGCACGGTATTTCGATCCGCGGTCAAGATGACGCTCGTGAACGGGGGGATCGCCTATCGGGACGGCGTCGTGACCCCGGAAATCCACGCGCGCGCGCTCGAATTTCGGCCGGCGTGAGCGCTCTCGGCCGGGCCCCGTGACGGGAGAGGTAGAGAACGGGAGAGGGAGGGAAAAAAAAAGGGGGCCGGGTCCGAACTTCCTTGTCCTCTTCGTTGCGAAGAGACCGGTCCTTAGTTCGATGCCGGGATTTCCCCGGCCCCCTGACATACGCCTCCCGGCTCGGCCGCGGCCGCCATGGGGGAGGAATGGCGGCCGCTCGACACCGCTTAACCGCGGATAGGGTCTCGGCCGCTCGCGAGCTCGATCTTCGGCGCGACGATCTCCTTCAGGGCATCGTTGAGCCTAACTTCGATCTGCTCGTCCAACGACCGCACGTATTCGTCCAGTTGCGTGCGAAACTCCGCTTCCTGCGCTTCCGCCCGCGCCGCCTCATGCCCGTCCACGACGATCTCCTCGGTGGCCGCTGCCTGCTGGCCGAGCGCCCCCAGCAGCCACAGAGCCGCGCCGACCCCGGGAACCACCATTTTTCGCGTGAACATTTTCTTCTTCCCTTTGGTTAACGAAACTCCGATAATCCTGCGAACCTCATTCAGCTCGCGGCCCTATCTATGCATCAGTCGTGCCAATTTCAAGAGGTAGGTAAAACAATATCTTACGTCTGTATGAGCCCACGGATTTCCGTTAGGTCACGGATATCCGTTGCGCTCATTCACGGAAAATCGTAAATATAGAGCCATGTCGATCGTCGATCGCTACCAGTGGCTGTTCCGCAAGGCCCCGGCGCTGACCGTCTCGCTGGACGAGGACGGTTTCTTCCTCGACGCGAGCGACGCGTGGCTCAAGCGCTTCGGGTACAGCCGTGAGGAGCTGCAGGCCAAGCGCCCGCAGGATCTCGGCAGCCCGGAATCCGCGCGGCGCGTCAACGAGGAGTACCTGCCGCTGCTACGCCGCACGGGGCGGCTCGAGAGCGTGCCGTTCGACATCACGACGAAGAGCGGCGAGCGGGTGGACTGCCTCGCGAGCGCGATCGTCGAGCGGGGCGCGGAGGGTGACTACCTGCGCACGGTGGCCGTGTTCACCGAGGTCGGCCAGCAGGCGCGCCTCGAGGAGCACTACCGCGAGCTCTACCGCCAAACGCCCGCGATGCTGCACACCGTCGACAGCCGGGGCCGCATCGTCCACGTGAGCGATCGCTGGCTCGCGAAGCTCGGCTACCGCCGCGAGGAAGTGCTCGGCCGCTTGATCACGGATTTCATGGCCGAGGAGTCGCGCGCGCCGCTCCTCTCCGGCGGGCGGCTCGAGGACATCATCGCGCACGGAGAGCTCGAGAACGAGCCGCGCACGCTCGTCACGAAGACCGGCGAGATCGTCGAGGTGCTGCTCTCGGCCCGCGCCGACCGCGACGAGCAGGGCAACGTCGTCGGCCTGCTCGTCGCCGCCAAGGACGTCACCGAGAGAAATCAGGCCGAGCGCCAGCTTCGGGCCGCTTTCGAGGAGAACGCGCGGCTCAGGGAGGAGCTCGAGCGCGAGCGCGACTATCTGCGCGAGGAAGTGCAGGTGTCCATGAACTTCGGCCGGATCATCGGCGAGAGCCCGGCGCTGAAGAAGATGCTCGCGCGCCTCGAGGCGGTTGCCCAGACCTCGGCGAGCGTGCTGATTCAGGGCGAGTCCGGCGTCGGCAAGGAGCTGGTCGCCCACGTCATTCACTCGCGCAGCCCCCGCAGCCAAGGCCCGCTCGTGAAAGTGAACTGCGCGTCGATTCCCCACGAGCTCTTCGAGAGCGAGTTCTTCGGGCACGTCAAAGGGGCGTTCACCGGCGCGCACCGGGATCGGGTCGGCCGGTTCCAGCTCGCCGACGGCGGCACGATATTTCTCGACGAGGTGGGCGAGATCCCGCTCGATCTCCAGAGCAAGCTCCTCCGAGTGCTCCAGGAAAGCGAGTACGAGCGGGTCGGGGACGACCGCACGCACACCGTCGACGTCCGCGTCATCGCCGCGACGAACCGCGATCTCGAGCGCGAGGTCGAGGCCGGGCGGTTCCGCGAAGATCTGTACTACCGGCTCAGCGTGTTCCCGATCGACGTGCCGCCCCTCCGCGAGCGCGGCGACGACGTGGTGCAGCTCGCGAGCCACTTCCTCGAGCGCACCTGCCAGGATTTCGGGCACCCGCCGCTCGCGCTGTCGCGGCAGCAGGCCGCGCTGCTGAAGCGCTACGACTGGCCGGGGAACATCCGTGAGCTCAAGAACGTGATCGAGCGGGCCGTGATCCTGTCGCGCGGCAAGGTCTTGAGGCTCGATCTCGCGATGGCGGACATCCTCGGCGCCGGTCGAGTCGCGAAGGCGGCGGCCGACGAGCACGACGACGAGGTCATGACCGAGGAGCAGCTGCGCAGCCTCGAGCGAGAGAACATGCTCAAGGCGTTACGGCTTACGGGGTGGCGCGTTTCAGGGCCGAACGGAGCGGCGAAGCTGCTCGGGCTCAAGCCGAGCACGCTCGCCGATCGGATGAAGAAGTTCGGCATCTCGCGTCCGAACGGCGACGAGCGCAGCGTCTCCGTGTTGTGACGCGCGTTCTTGCCGCCGCTTTCCGTAATCTGCTATACCTCGGTCACGGCATGGGGGTGGGCCGAATTCCTTTAACGCCGGCAGCGCCGCGGCCGGCGGTTCGTCGGGCCGCCCGCGGCCAACCGTCACCGATCGCAATCGTATTCACCTTCGAAGGCGCGATAGATGCTGCATCTGATCAAAAGACTCGAAGCGGCGGTCCGGACTCTCGTCGGGGAGGGCCCGGTGAAGCAGCGGCTGCACGGGGCGTACGCGCGCTACCTGGATGATCTCTCGGCGACGGATGTGCCGGAGCCGATACGCGCGCGCTTCGAGAGCCTCCATGCGGCGATGCACCGCTCGCCGGCAATGGGTCGGGAGGGGGCGATCAAGATTTCGGTCCAGAAGATGTCGTTTACCGAGGCGGCCCGGCACGCGGAGAGCATCGTCGAGCTCTATGCCGACGTCCTGCGCAACACGGACCGGGCCGAGCCGCTCAAGGTCGTCCACAACGAGGAGAAGCGCTACCTCGGCGGCCGGACGTAGCCTCGTGTCCCGCAAATATCCATCCATGGTGCTTGCCGGGACCGCCGTGGATACGGCCCTATAGGCTCGCTCGCGGGCGTCCAGGCCCCGGGGTCCGCAGCGCGAGCACAGTGAGCGCTGGGGTGGGTGCGCGAGCGTCCCGTCACGCATCATGGATAGGTATTTGCGGGACGCCACTAGGAGCCCGTCCGAGCAATGATGCGCCGACTGCGGCGATAGGCTCCAAGCGCTCCCGTCTCTCGCCGCGATCCCGCGTGCCGCAGTTCACGGCGGCGTGCGCGCGACCCTCCCTATAATCCGCCGGCGCATTTTGTTAACTGATCGAGGCGAACGATGAGAAGATGGCTGCCGTCCGCGTGCATCGCGCTCTGCCTCGCCGCGCCTGCGTGGGCCGAGACCGTCTACGTCACCGACATCCTGCAGCTCGGCATTCATCACGCCCCCGATACCAGCGACAAGCCGTTCGACGTGCTCGTCAGCGGCACCCCGCTCGAGGTGCTCGAGCGCTCGGGCTTCTACGCGCGAGTGCGCACGCCCGACGGGCGCGAGGGCTGGGTCAAGTCGGGCTACGTCGTCACGGAGAAGCCCGCGCGGCGCCGTCTCGCGGAGCTCGAGGCCGAGCTCGACCGGCTCCGCCTGCAGCTCGCCGAGGCCGAGGCGGCCCGGGAGCTGGCCGAGCAAGCGTCCGAGCGGCTCGACGCCGACCTCGCGGGCCGCAAGGCGTCGCTCGAGGAGATGGAAGCGTCCCTCGCCCGCCTCGCGCAGCAGAACGAGGAATACGAGGCGCGCTTCGATCGCTATCGGCTCAGCTTGCCGCTGCCGTGGGTCGCGGGCGCCCTCGCGTTGACGCTCGTCGGCGGCTTCGCCGGGGGCTGGTGCGGGCTCGACGCGCTGATCCGCCGCCGCCACGGCGGCTTCCGCGTCTATTGACTTCCGCGTCTATTGAGTCGACGCGACCGACCTAGACGTCCCGCAAATATCCATACGGCGGATATTTGCGAGACTCTAGGGAGCCGCGGGCCGCTGAGCGGCGGCCCTGCGCCGCGCCCGCATCCTCGAGTCCACGAGCCTGTAGCCCAACAGCAGCGAGAGGATGACCGCGTAGACGAGCGGCTCACGGATGTCGGCTTTCGTCTGCCACCAGAAGTGCACGGCGCCGAGGATCGCGATCGGGTAGACGAGGCGGTGCAGGCGCGTCCAGTTGCGGCCGAGCCGCCGCTGCCAGCCTTTCGTCGACGTGACCGCGAGCGGAATCATCAGCACGATACCCAGCATACCGAGCGTGATGTACGGCCGCTCGGTGACGTCGACGATCAGCGAGCCCCAGTCGAAGCGCCGGTCGAGGCCGATGTAGGTCAGCAGGTGCAGGGTCAGGTAGAAGAACGCGAAGAGGCCGAGCATCCGCCGGAGCCGCACGAGCCAGTTCAGCTTCGTGAGCTTGCGCACGGGCGTGACGGCAAGCGTGATCCAGAGCAGGTTCAGCCCCGTCTTGCCCATCGTGAACAGCACTTCCTCGACCGGGTTCGCGCCGAACGACGCGAGCCCGAAGATCTTCGCCGCGACGATCGCAAGGGGCACGAGGCACGCCGCGAACACCACGACCTTCGCGGCCGCGACGGGGTTGCGCGGGATCAGGTCGATGCTTCGCTGATCGAACGAGAGCGCGGCGGTCCGCGTGCTTTGGGCCGCGCGCGTCACGCTCAGTAGTTCTTGACGAGATCGAGACCCTCGTACAACGACGCCACCTCCTCGGCGTAGCCGTTGAACATCAAGGTGGGCACTCGCGGCGAGAAGAGGCCGGCTCCGAGCACACGCTCGGTGGCCTGGCTCCAGCGAGGGTGATCGACGTTCGGGTTGACGTTCGAGTAGAAACCGTATTCCTGCGGCGCGTACATGTTCCAGGTGCACTCGGGCTGCCGCTCGGTAAAGTGGATGCGCACGATCGACTTTATGCTCTTGAATCCGTACTTCCAAGGGACGATCAGCCGGAGCGGGGCGCCGTTCTGATTCGGCAGCACGCGGCCGTACACGCCCACCGTGAGCAGCGTGAGCGGATGCATCGCCTCCGCCATGGTCAGCCCTTCGCGGTACGGCCATTCGAGGATCGGATACCGGAGGCCGGGCATCTGCTCGGGGTCGTTCAACGTGAAGAACTGCACGTATTTCGCGCGCGACGTCGGCTCGAAGCGCTTCAGCAGGTCGCCGAGCGGGAAGCCGACCCACGGCACGATCATCGACCATGCCTCGACGCAGCGGAACCGATAGACGCGGTCCTCGAGCGTATGAGGTTTCAGGATGTCCTCGAGCGCGAAGGTGCCGAGCTTCTCGGCCTCGCCGGTGACCTCGACCGACCACGGGTGAGGCTTCAGCGTATGGGCGTTGCGGGCCGGGTCCCCTTTGCCCGTGCCGAACTCGTAGAAGTTGTTGTACGTGGCGATGTGCTCGAACTCCGTGGGCTCCTCGTCGAGCGAGCCCGGCCACTCCGCGAGATTCGAGAATTTGCCGGAGGCTGGAATGGAAGCGCCGAACGCGGGCGCGGCCGCAGGGACGAGGCCGAGGGCGACCGCCGAGCGTAGGATCTCGCGCCGGTTGAAGTAGACGTGCTCGGGCGTGATCTCCGACGGTCGGATGCGGTTCTTCGGTCTCGTCATGGAACGTCCCTCCGCTGCTTCTGCATGCGTTCGACCGTGCGGCGGCGGTCCGGTTCGGCGGCGAATCGGCCGGTTTCCGCCGGACCCCTGTTGCGGCCGGGCCGTGCCGCTCGGGGCGGTCCTCCGCTACAATGCCAATTCCCGGGACATACACGATAGCCCGCGGCGCGGGCGCGGTTCAACTCGACAGGGCGCAAAAGAACTACAGGGGACGCTTCATGAAGCTGATTACCGCGGTCGTCAAGCCGTTCCGTCTCGATGACGTCCGCAACGCATTGGCCGAGGTCGGAGTGCAGGGCATGACGGTCACCGAGGTCAAGGGTTTCGGGCGCCAGCGGGGGCACACGGAGCTGTATCGCGGTGCCGAATACGTCGTCGACTTTCTGCCGAAGGTCAAGGTCGAGGTGGCGGTCGCGGACGAGCTTGCCGAGCGAGTCATCGAAGCGATCATCGAATCGGCGAAGACCGGCAAGGTCGGGGACGGCAAGATCTTCGTCACCGATCTCGAGCAGGTATACCGCATCCGAACGGGCGAGACCGGCGACCAGGCGATTTGAGCCGCGGGCCGGTCGCCGACCGGCCGCGACGAAGCGGGCGCCGACAGAACGACGAATCGCCGGCGTCGTCCATCGAAAGGCCTTTGGGGGGAGGGACCTGTGCGAAAGACTGCGACCTTCACGGCGCTCGCGGCGGCCGCGTGCCCCGCAGCCGCCCTCGCGCAAAGCGAGCTCGACACCGGCGCCACCGGCTGGCTGCTCACTTCCACGGCGCTCGTGCTGTTCATGACGCTGCCGGGTCTCGCGCTGTTCTACGGCGGTCTCGTGCGCAGCCGCAACGTGCTCTCGGTGCTGATGCAATGCTTTGCGATCTGCTGCCTCGTATCGGTCGTGTGGCTCGTCCTCGGATACAGCCTCGCCTTCGGCGACGACGTCGGCGGCATCATCGGCGGATGGTCGAAAGCGTGGCTGCGAGGCGTCGAGGTGAACACGCTGAGCGGTGATATCCCGGAATCGGTCTTCGTCGCGTTTCAGCTCACTTTCGCGATCATCACGCCGGCGCTGATCGTCGGCGGCTTTGCGGAGCGGATGCGCTTTTCGGCGCTGCTGTGGTTCTCCGGCCTGTGGCTTCTCCTCGTTTACCTCCCCGTCGCGCACTGGGTCTGGGGCGGCGGTTGGCTCTCCGACCTCGGCTTCCGCGACTTCGCGGGCGGCGCCGTCGTGCACGTCAATGCGGGCGTGGCCGCGCTCGTCGCAGCCCTAGTGATGGGCAACCGAAGGGGCTTCCCGTCGACGCCGATGCCGCCGCACAACCTCACGCTCACGGTCGCGGGCGCGTCGATGCTCTGGGTCGGCTGGTTCGGCTTCAATGCGGGCAGCGCGCTCGCCGCGAACGGCGCGGCGGGAATGGCTCTGCTCGTCACCCACATCGCGGCCGCCGCCGGCTCCCTGGCCTGGATGACGATGGAGTGGGTGCGCTTCCGCAAGCCCAGCGTCCTCGGCATCGTCACCGGAATGGTCGCCGGTCTCGGCACGATCACGCCGGCCTCGGGCTTCGTCGGGCCGATCGGCGGCCTCGTGATCGGCGCCGTCGCCGGCACGGTCTGCTTCTTCGCGACGCAATTCATCAAGCGCAAGCTCGAGATCGACGATTCGCTCGATGTCTTTCCCGTGCACGGCGTCGGCGGCTTCACGGGCCTCTTGCTGACGGCCGTGTTCTCCGCGCCGGCCCTCGACGGGCTCGGGCTCGGGGAAGGCGTCGGCGTCGGCCGGCAGCTCGGCATTCAGCTGCTCGGCGCCGTGGCGACGGTCGTCTGGTGCGGCGTGGTGACGTTCGTGATCTTGAAGGCCGTCGACGCGGTCGTGAAGCTGCGGGTCACGCCGGAGCAGGAGACCGAGGGCCTCGACATCGCGATGCACGAGGAGCGGGGCTACAGTCTCTGACCGGCCCCCGGAGGCTCGACGGGCACGACCAGCTCCACCTCGAGACCGCCTTCCGGGCGGTTCCGGGCGACCGCGCGGCCGCCGTGCAGCTCCATGACCCGCGCGGTGATCGCGAGACCGATGCCTTGCCCGTCGGACTGATGGTCGCGGCTTTCGTCGACCCGGAAGAACGGCTCGAAGATCCGCTCGACGTCCTCGGCCGGAACGCCCGGCCCGTGATCGAGCACGCGCACGAACACTTCTTTGGCCGTTCCGCCGACGATGACGTCGACGGGCTTGTCGATGCCCGCATGCGCCAGCGCGTTGCGGAGGACGTTCTCGAACGCGCTCTTCAGGCCGGCCGGGTCGCCGAGGACGGCCTGGACCTGGGCCGCGGTGTAGCGAATCGTCGCGTCGGGGTGCTCGAAGCGCGCATCCTCGATGACCGCCGCGACGACGTCGGCAATCACGACCGGAACGCGTCGCGGCTCGGTCTCCGTCCGCAGGCGAGTCAGCATCATGACCTGCCCGACGAGCTCGTTCAGCCGCTCGGTCTCCTGCTCGATCCGGGCGAGGTCGGGGGCGGCCGCTTCGCCGGCACGCCGCTGGGCGAGCGCGAGCGCGACGCGAATGCGCGCGAGCGGCGAACGGAACTCGTGCGACACGTCCCGCAGCAGCTCCTCCTTGTCCGTCACGAGCGCCTGCATCCGCTCCGCCATCGCGTCGAAGTCGCGGGCAAGCCGCCCGGTCTCGTCGCGCCTTCGGTTGACGGGCGGCCCGACCCGCGTGTCGAGCGCGCCGGCCGCGAGGGCGCGCGTGGCCTTTTGCAGCTTGACGATCGGCGACGACAGGTAGCGGGCGAACGCGAATGACGTGAGCGCGGCCACGATGATCGCGATCGTCAGCACCGCGAGCTGCGTGCCCGGCCACGTCAGGATGCCGAGGAACGTGACCGGCGCGCGTGCGAACACGAGCCGGTACTCCCGCCCGTCCGGCCCTTCGATCTCCGGCGTCGGCTGCGCGAGCCGCACGTTCGGCGGACGCTTCGCCGAGCGGAACGGTTCCTGCCGGAGAAGCCTCATCACGTACGGCGGCGGCATGCGGCCGAGCAGCTCGTTACCGTGATCGTCGAGGACGAGCAGCGCGATGCGCGGCGCCGGACGCGGGTTGCGCAGCATCCAGAGGCGCAGGGCGGACTCGCCGCCCTCCTGAAGGGCGGTCGCCGCTTCTTGGATGATCCGCTCGCGACCTTCGAAGTTCAGCTGATCGAAAGCTTGCTCGGCGAGCTTGAAGCTCACGTAGACGGTGCCCGCGAGCGTCACGGCCATCGCTATCCCGAACGACGCGAACAGTTTCCAGAAAAGGTTCATCGTCCTACTCCGACGGCGGCACGAGCACGTACCCGCTGCCGCGGACGCTGCGGATCTGCATTCCGTCGCTGGCCTCTTGACCGAGCTTCTTGCGCAGATTGCTGATGTGCGTGTCGAGGCTTCGGTCGTCGGGCAGCAGTCGCCGGCCGAGCGCGGTCCGTGTCAGCGTCTCTCGCGAGACGACGTCGCCCGCGGCGCGCATCAGCGTGGCGATAATGACGAACTCCGCGTTCGTCAGCCGCAGCGGCTGGCCGTCGAGCCAAGCCTCTCGGCGCTGAAGATGCGCCTTCAGCGGCCCGACCTCGAGCTCGACGACGTCGTCCTGCTCCGACTCGACCGTTCTTCGCAGCACCGCCTTGATCCGCGCGAGCAGCTCCCGGGGGTTGAACGGCTTCGGCAGGTAATCGTCCGCACCCATCTCGAGGCCGACGATGCGATCGACGTCGTCGCCGCGCGCCGTGAGCATCAGCACCGGCGTGTTCGATCCCGACTCGCGCAGCTGCCTCAGCACCTCGAATCCCGAGAGCCCGGGCAGCATCACGTCGAGGACGATCAGGTCGTACTCGCCGGTCTGCGCCTCTCGCAAGCCGAGCGAGCCGTTCGCGAACGACGTGACCGAGAGCCCTTCCGGCGCGAGGTATTCGGCGAGCATCTCGGTGAGACGGACATCGTCGTCGATGATCAGTACGCGGTTCGCCGTCATTGGAATCGTCCGACGGCCGCAAATTGCCACAACCCGGCGCCCGCGCGAAGAGCGCCGGAAGGGCCGCGGGCCCCGGCTTCACAAAAATTCATACTGTCCCCCCCGCGCAGCCGGTTCCGTCAATCCGGCGGCGCCGCTTGAAAGCCCGGCGGCTTCACGACGATCAAATCGCAAGGCAGCCGGTCGAGAACACGCTCGGCCGTGCTGCCGACGAATACCCGCTTCAAACCGCTCCGCGACACGGCGCCCATCACGACGAAATCGGCGCAAAGCTCGGCCGCCGCATCGACGAGCACGCGATCGGCAACCCCCTGACGGAAGTGGACGTCCGACGCCGGGATCGCGAAGCCGCGAAGGAGCGCGTCGAGGGCCGCGCGATGCTCGTGCTCGAGGCTTGCGCTGACCTCCTGGATCGGCGCGACGGCGCCCGCGGGCCCGGCGGCGGCCGCGGCGATCAACGGCGCCGCATCGTACGCGTGCAGCACGTGCAGGCGGCCGCGGAGCGCCGTCGTCAGCTCCGTCGCGAACGCGAGGATCGCCTGATCGAGCTCCGCCGGCTTGTCGTGCTCGTGGACCGGATCCACGGCGGCGACGATCTGCGGCACGTCCGCGAGCGGACCGGGCTTGACGAGCAGCAACGGCACCGGGCACGAGCGGATCAGATTCCAGTCCGCGTTCGACAGCAGCGTGCGCCGCAGGCCGGGTTGGTAGCGCGTGTCCTTCGCCACGAGCAGCGGCCGGGTCTCGACGACCTTGCGCACGATCTCACGGTCGAGCGGACGGCCCCAGCGCGCATCCACCGTCACGTCGAGACCCTGCTCGATCAGCGCTTGCGCGCGCTTCTCGAGCCGCTCGACGTGCTCTTGCAGCAGGCTTTGCCGCGCTTTCTCGAGGCTCTTCGAGTCGAAGAGCTTGCCGCCCGCAAGATGCTGGTCGTAGTCGCAGACGAAGAGCTCCAGGCTCGCGCCGCAGGCCTTCGCGAGCCGAGCGGCGCGGTCGCGCGCCGGCTGCTCTTCCGCGGCGGGATCGACGACACACAGTATTTGCTTGCCGTTCGCCACGTCGGCTCTCGCGCTCGTCGACTCGGAGGACGAGCTTACCGGCTTTCGGCGCGCCGGAACAGGCGAGCGCGGCCCGGCCGCTCCCGCGCGCGTCGCGTCCGCCCGCGTCAAGCGTCGACGCAAAGCACGGCGCTGCCCGTGAAGCGGCCCTCGCGCAGATCCTCGAGCGCCCGGTTCGCATCCGCGAGCGGATAGCGCGTGACGCGCGTCTGCAGCGGGAAGCGCGCGGCGAAGGCCAGCAGCTCGGCGCCGTCGGCCCGCGTCAGGTTCGCGACGGACCGCAGCTGCCGCTCCTCCCACAAAAGCGAATACGGCATCGCCGGGATGTCCGACATGTGTATCCCCGCGCAGACGACGATGCCGCCCTTCGCGACCGCGCGCAGCGCGGCCGGCACGAGCGCGCCGACCGGCGCGAAGACGATCGCGGCGTCGAGCGCCCGGTCGGGACGCCGGTCGGAGTCGCCCGCCCAGCGTGCGCCGAGGGCCTCGGCCGAGCGCTGAGCGGCCGTATCGCCGGCTCTCGTGAACGCATAGAACGCGCGGCCCTGGTGGCGCAACACCTGCGCGAGCAGGTGCGCGGCCGCGCCGAACCCGTAGAGGCCGACGTGCTCGGCTTCTCCGCACATGCGCAGCGCACGATAGCCGATCATGCCCGCGCAAAGGAGCGGCGCGAGATCGGCTGCCGAAGCCTCGCCGCTCAACGCGAACGCGAAAGCGGGGTCGACGGCGACGCACTCCGCGTACCCGCCGGGCAGCGTGTAGCCGGTGAACGCGGCGCGGTCGCAGAGGTTCTCGCGACCTGAGACGCAATAGCGGCAATGGCCGCACGCATAGCCGAGCCAAGGAACGCCGACGCGATCGCCGGCGGCGAAGGAGCCGGCCGCGCCGTCCTTCGCCACGCGCCCGACGATCTGGTGACCCGGCACGACCGGATACGGCACCCCCGGCAGCTCGCCGTCGACGACGTGAAGATCCGTCCGGCATACCGCGCAGGCCTCGATCTCGATCAGCAGCCGGTCAGCGGCGGGCGCCGGCCGCGGAAGGTCGTGCGGCACGAGCGGTGCACCGGGGCGTTCGCTGACCATCGCACGCATCGGACGCTCGCGGCCGCCGGCTCAGCTTTCTTCGTCGTCCTCGTCCGGGTCGACGTAGTAGCGGAAGTAGTGCGTGAAGCGGACGCCGGTGGTTGCGACCGGCACCCCGTCCACGACGCGCGGCCGAAAATGCGTCTCGCGGACGCGCCGCACGTACTCGTCGTCGACCACTCCCGGCGGCTGCGCCGATACGATGCGGACGTTCGACGGGCGGCCGTTCGCCGTGACGTCGAACCCGACGACGATCGTCCCCCACGTATACGGGCGCGCGCGGGTGCCGCGGTCGACGTCCGTCAGCGGCGCGACGAAGTCGAGCATCGCCGGCCGCGCGAACGCGGCCTCGAGCTCCTCGGGGACGTCCCGAAGCAGCGCATACGCGTCGGCGTAGTACGACCGCGCGCCTTCCGGGTCGTTGCGGGCGACGGCCCAGTCGCCGAGCGCTACGAGCGAGCGCGCGCGCTCGGCCGGAGGGAGGTCGGGGCGGCGGTTCAGAATCTCGACCAGCCTCGTCCGCGCGTCCTCCGTGTCGCCGAGAACGAGCTCGATGCGCATCAGTCGCCTGAGGGGTGCGAGCAACGCCTCGTCGCCGCCGTCCGGCAGCGCTTCGAGCGTCGCCACCACCTCCTCGTACTGTTCCCGCGCGGCGCCGCGCATCCGCGATTGCTCGTAGTACGCCGCGAGCTCGTAGCGGTACGGGATCACCTGGGGATCGTTCTCCCCGAAGCGGCGCACCGCGTTCTCGAGCCGCTCGACCTGGAGCTGCTCGGCCGTCACGGTGTCGCCGAGGCCGAGGTGCGCGGTCGTGAGGTCGTCCAGCAGCTCCGATTGCGACACGTTGTACAGGCCGAGGTTGCGCTGGCTGACGTGCTGCGCCTGCTCGAGCGCAGTGATCGCCTCGACGAACTGCCGGTTCTTGATGTACGTGCGTCCGAGCCCCTGGTAGGGCTCCACGAGGGTGATCGAGAACTCGCCCTCGGCGGTCGAGATCAGGTCGATGGCTTCGAGGTAGTTCAGCTCGGCGGACTCGAAGTCGTCGAGCTCGGCCTGGATGCGTGCGAGCTGCGCGAGCGCATGCGGCAGGGCCGGATCGCCGTCGGCGCGAAGCCGGTCGACCAGCTGCCGCGCGGGTGCGAGCGCCGCGTCGAAGTCGCCGGCGGCGACGAGGGCGTCGCGGATCCGTCGGAGGCTGTCGACGCCGGCCGTCTGCTCCTCCGCCGCCGCGCCCGCGGGAGGCGGCGCGTCGTCGGGGGATTGCGCCAGGGCCGGGAGCGCGAGCGCCCACAGCAAGCCGAGGACCGGCCGGAGGCCGTCACTCGCCCTCGTCCTCGTCGTCCTCTTCATTGGGGAGGTACCGGTAGTTGAACTGAAGCGCGACCGACTCCTTCGGAACGATCACGCCGTTCTCGATGTACGGCCGAAAGCGCCATCGCCTGACCGCTCGCAGCACCGCCTCGTCCTTGAAGCCCGGCGGCTCGGATCTGGCGATCCGGACGTTCTCCGGCTTGCCGAAGCGGTCGACGCCGAACTGCACGATCACGAATCCCGACAGCGCGTCCGGGTCGTCGCTCAAGCCGCGCTGGCTGATCGGCTCCCCAAAGACATTGGTGAGCTCGCCGAACCACTGCGCGCGCAGCTCGTCGCCGTTCTCGACCTCCCCGAGCAGCTGCCACGCGGTCAGGTAGCTCGAAAGGTCGGGCTCGACCTTGCTGAACGCGACTTCCCAGTCGCCGAGGTCGCGCAACACCTCCGCCCGGATGAGGGGATCGCCGCCGCCTTGCTGATCGAGGAGCTCGAGCGCCGAGCGGAGCGAGCTGATGCCCTGATTGTCGAGCAGCCGCTGCGTGCGATAGCTGTTGGCCGTCTCCCTGAGCGGGCGGGCGAGATACGGGCTTTCCTTGCCGTAGCGGTCGCGAATGATTCGCATCGCCCGGGCGTACTCCGAGCGCTCGTCGGTGTAGCGGCCGCTTTCCCGCAGCCAGCCGGCGTAGCGATAGATCGCCTCGAGATACTCGGGCGAGCCTTCTTCGTAGTTGCGCTCCGCGAGATGCAGAATCTCGCGCTGCCGAGCGTCGGCTTCCTCGTATTGATTGAGGCCCCTGAAAGACTCGGTGAGCCGATCGAGAATCGGAATCTGCCCCTCGTTCAGGAGCCCGAACACGCGGCGGTTGATCGTGCGCGCCTCGTTGTACGCCGTAATCGCGTTCAGGTACTGACCCGCAGCCTGGTAGCTGTCGCCGAGGCCCATCAGCGGCGAGATCGCGCGCTCGGAAAACGTGCCGTCGATGTTACGGATCAGCTCGACGGCGTGAAGGTAGCTCTGCTCGGCGAGCTCATGCTCCTCGGCCTTGCTCTGAACGCGGCCGGCCCGCGCATACGCTTCCGCGGCCTCGAGGCTTTCCGCGCCGAACTCGTCCTCGGTGAGCGCGACGAACCGCTCGGCGATCGGCAGCGCATCGTCGTAGCGCTCCTCCTCCGCGAGCCGGTTCAGCTCGAGCAGCGCCTCGAGGCGAGTGACCGGAGGCTGCGTCTCGAGGCTCGCGACGTCGCCTTCGTCGGGCTGCCCGGTCGAACCGGCCTCGTGGGGCTGCCGGCCGGAATCGGCTTCGGCCGTCTCCTCGACGTCGGCGCCGTCGCCGATCGAGTCGGATCCGGGCGCGGCCTCGTCCGCGGAAGGCCCGCCGCCGCTCTCCGGCGGCGAAGCATCGGTCTCGGCCGCCGGCTCCGTGCCGCCTGCGGGAGGCTCTTCCGTCTGCTGCGCGACGCTTCCGAGGGAAAACGTGACGCACGCAACGCCGAGCGACAGCAGGCCGAGGGTTCCGCAGCGCCGCTTCCGTGCACTGCTCGGTCGCGAGATCATCCGGGCCATTCTACGCCGGGAAAGGAGGAACGAAACGGTCGAATGTAGACCGCCCGAGGCGGGCCCGGTTCCTGCCCCGAGCGGGGGCGGGCGGGCCTCCGCCGGGCCCGCGCGCCGGCCGCCTCGTCGAGCGTGGATCTTGTGGCGCAGGTACCCACGTCTATAATGGCGCGCCAGCCCCCGAAATATCGATGAACGATTCGCCTTCCACAGCGTGTTGTTGCATGGACGAAGCAGGAGCCGCTCTGCGAAGGCCGAGCGCTCGCGGCTCGCGGTCCGGCGGCGCGCCGAACGTGCTCGGAGTCTGCCGGCGCACATCCGTCGACCGTCCCATCCCTCGTTGAGGGCCGCCTCTCCCACGCCCAGGTTCAACATAAGCGCAGCGGATCGGCCGGAGTCGAGTATCGTATGCTGTATCGTCGCCGGCGCGGAGCGCGCGCCGTAAAACCTGCCCGATCTCCCGCCGGCGCCAGTGGCCGCCTTGGACGAGGCCGCAGCCGATGAAACCGACGCCGATCGAAGGAACCGAGTATTACCACCGCGTCGTCGACTGTCAGTGGGCGTGCCCGGCCCACACCGACGTCCCCGAGTACATCCGGCTGATCGCGCAAGGCAGGTTCGCCGACGCCTATCTCCTCAATCGGCAGTCGAACGTTTTCCCCGGCATTCTCGGGCGCGTCTGCGACCGTCCGTGCGAGCCGGCCTGCCGCCGAGGGCGCGTCGAGGAGAAGCCTGTCGCGATCTGCCGACTGAAGCGGGTCGCGGCGGACAATCGCGGTGAGATCGAAGCGCGCTTGCCGAAGGCGCCGGCCGCGAAGAACGGCAAGCGCATTGCGCTCGTCGGAGCCGGCTGCGCGTCGCTGACCGTCGCGAACGACCTGATGCCGCTCGGCTACGAGTGCGTGATCTTCGAGGCGCTCGACAAGCCCGGCGGGCTGATGCGCTCGAACATCCCGGCGTTCCGCCTCCCGGCCACCGTGCTCGACGAGGAGATCCGCTACATCACCGACATGGGCGTCGACCTCAGGCTGTCGACGCCCATCCACAGCATGCGCGAGCTGCTCGGCCAGGGCTTCGACGCGGTCTTCGTCGGCAGCGGCGCGCCGAAGGGCAAGGACCTCGAGCTTCCGGGACGGCACGGCACTGACCGGATCCACATCGGCATCCAGTGGCTCGAGTCGATCGCTTTCGGCCACGTCGACCGGATTGGCGAGCGGGTGCTGATCATCGGCGTCGGCAACACGGCCATGGACTGCTGCCGCAGCTCGCTCCGGCTCGGCGCGAAGGACGTGAAGGTCATGGCGCGCAAGCCGCGGCAGTTCTTCAAGGCTTCGGATTGGGAGCTCGAGGACGCCGAGGAGGAGCGGGTCGAGATCGTCGTCAACCACTCGCCGAAGGCGTTCGTCTTGCGCGACGGCAAGCTGGTCGGCATGACCTTCGACAAGCTCGAATACGACCTCGACGAACGCGGGCGAATCACGGGCAGCCGCGTCCTCGAGGAAGTCTTCATTCCGTGCGACGACGTCGTGCTCGCCATCGGCCAGGAGAACGCGTTTCCTTGGATCGAGCGCGATCTCGGCATCGAGTTCGACAAGTGGGACGTGCCGGTCGTCGATCCGGTCACGTTCGAATCCACGCTTCCGGGCGTCTTCTTCGGCGGCGACGCGGCGTTCGGGCCAAAGAACATCATCTGGGCCGTCGAGCACGGGCATCAGGCCGCGATCTCGATCCACTTGCGCTGCCAGGGGCGCCCGCTCGACGAACGGCTCCCGCGCGGAATCAACCTGTCGAGCGCGAAGATGGGCATTCACGAGTGGAGCTACAGCAACCGCTACGACCCGTCGGAGCGGCGGCTGATGCCGCACGTATCCCTGAGGGAGCGCTTCCGTAAGCTCGACATCGAGGTCGAGCTCGGCTTCACCGTCGACCAGGTCGCCACCGAGGTCGAGCGGTGCCTCAACTGCGACCTCCAGACGGTCTTCACCGCGGATCTCTGCATCGAGTGCGATGCGTGCATCGACATCTGCCCGGTGGATTGCCTCACGATCACCCAGAACGGCGATCTGCCCGATCTCGAGACGCGGCTGAAGACGCCGCGCCTCGAGCCCGATCAGCCGCTGTACGTGTCCGAGGCGCTGAAGCAGACCGGTCGCGTGATGGTCAAAGACGAGAACCTGTGCGTTCACTGCGGTCTCTGCGCGGAACGCTGCCCCACCGGGGCCTGGGACATGCAAAAGTCGACGTTGATCATTCCTTACGCCGCGGACGAGACCGCGGCGAGCGAGGCGCCGTGCCGCAGGAAGACCGGGTAAACGACTTCGTCATCAAGCTGGCGAACGTCAACGGCACGGGCTCGGCCAGTGCCAACTCGCTGCTGATGAAGGCGATCTTCCGCATGGGAGTGCCGGTCAGCGGCAAGAACTTTTTCCCGTCGAACATCCAGGGGCTGCCGACCTGGTACGAGATCAGGGTCAGCGAGGCGGGGCATCTGGCCAGATCCGGCCGCGTAGACGTGATGGTCGCGATGAACGCGCAAACGTACGTGCAGGATCTCCACGACGTGAGCCCCGGCGGCACGCTGATCTACGACTCCACCTGGCCGCGCGACAAGCTCCTTTCGCGGCCGGACATCCAGATCCTCGGCGTGCCGCTCGCGCGCATGTGCAACGAGCGCTTCAAGAGCGCGCGCACGCGCATCCTGATGAAGAACATGGCGTACGTCGGCGCGCTCGTCGCCCTGCTCGACCTCGACCGGAGCGTCGTCGAGCAGCTGGTGCAGGAAACCTTCGCGAAGAAGGCGTCGGCCGTCGGCGCCAACCTCGAGGCGATCGAGCTCGGCTACCGTTACGCGCGCGAGACCTTCGACTGCCCCCTCCCCACGCGCGTCGAGCCGCGCAACGCCACGGCCGGCAAGATCATGATCGACGGCAACACGGCCACCGCGCTCGGCTGCGTCTATGCCGGCGCCACGGTCGGCGCGTGGTATCCGATCACGCCGTCGACGTCCGTGATGGACGCGTTCAAGTCGTTCTGCGAGCGGTTCCGGACGGATCCGCAGACCGGCGAGCGGCGCTATTGCGTGATCCAGGCGGAGGACGAGCTCGCGGCGATCGGCATCGTCCTCGGCGCCACCTGGAACGGCGCGCGCGCGTTCACGCCGACCAGCGGTCCGGGCCTGTCGCTGATGAGCGAGTTCCTCGGCTTCGCATACTTCGCGGAGCTGCCGGCCGTCGTCGTCGACGTGCAGCGCGTGGGCCCGTCCACCGGCATGCCGACGCGCACGCAGCAGGCCGACATCCTCTCCGCCGCGTATGCCTCCCACGGCGATACCAAGCACGTGCTCCTCTTTCCCGCCCACCCGCGTGAATGCTTCGAGCTCGCAGTCGCCGCGTTCGACCTCGCGGACCGGCTGCAGACGCCGGTGATCCTCCTGTCCGATCTCGATCTCGGGATGAACGACTGGATGTGCGACGAGCTCGAATGGGATCCGGCCTATCGGCCGGACCGCGGCAAGGTGCTCGACGCGGCCGAGCTCGAGGCCGCGCAGGCGTTTCATCGTTATCTAGACGTGGACGGCGACGGGATCCCCTACCGGACTCTGCCCGGCGTGCATCCGAAGGGCGCCTACTTCGTGCGCGGCTCGGGTCACAATCGCTACGGCACGTACACGGAAGACGCCCGCGAGTATCAGGAGGTCGTCGACCGGCTGCGCCGCAAATGGGGCACGGCCGCCGAGCTCGTGCCCCAGCCCGTGATCCGCACGCATCCGAAGACGGACGGGTGGGGCATCGTGGCCGCCGGAAGCAGCGATCCGGCCGTGCTCGAGGCCGTCGACCGTCTGGCCGACAAGGGGATCTACGTGGATTACTGCCGCATCCGCGCGTTCCCGTTCGGCCGTCAGGTCGAGCGCTTCCTCGAGACGCACGAGCGCGTCTTCGTCGTGGAGCAGAACCGTGACGCGCAGCTCAAGGCGCTTCTGACCTTGGAGACCGATTGCCCGAAAGAGCGCCTCGAGGCGGTTTTGCATTACGGCGGGCTGCCGGTGGACGCGGGTCTCGTCGTCGAGGCCGTCGAGCGGGCCCGCGAGCAAGGAGTGGCTGCATGACGTCCATCGCCAAGCCGAAGATCGTCCACGCGGGTTTGCGCCGCAACGGGCTCGGCCTGACCATCCGCGACTACGAAGGCGGCATGTCGACGCTTTGCGCCGGCTGCGGCCACGACTCGATCACCGCGGCCATCGTTCAGGCTTTCTTCGAGCTCGACGTTCCGCCGCACCGCGTTGCGAAGATGAGCGGCATCGGCTGCTCGTCGAAGACCCCGGCTTATTTCCTCGGTGCGTCGCACGGCTTCAACGCCGTTCACGGGCGGATGCCGTCGATCGCGACGGGCGCGTGCGCCGCGAACCGAGAGCTTTACCTGATCGGCGTCTCCGGTGACGGGGATTCGCTTTCGATCGGCCTCGGACAGTTCGCGCACGCCGTCCGCCGCAACCTCGACATGCTCTACGTGATCGAGAACAACGGCGTTTACGGGCTCACGAAAGGTCAATTCTCGGCCTCGGCCGACGTCGGCTCCAAGGCAAAGCGGGGCGAGGAGAACAGGCAGCCTCCGATCGATCCGGTGCAGATGGCGATGGCCCTCGGAGGAACGTTCGTCGCACGCGGTTTCTCCGGCGACAAGGAGCAGCTCGTGCCGCTGATCAAGGCGGGCCTTCAGCACCGGGGCTTCGCGCTGCTCGACGTGCTGTCGCCGTGCGTGACGTTCAACGATCACGAGGATTCGACGAAGAGCTATGCGTATACGCGGGCGTACCGTCGGGCCGTCGTGCACGCGGACTTCATCCCGTCGCGGCAGCCGATCACCGCGGAGTACGCCGAGGGCGAGGTGCTCTCCGTGGAGCTGCACGACGGCAGCCGCGTGCTGCTGCGCAAGGTCAGCAAGGACTACAACCCGAACAACCGCGGTGCCGCCATCGACTACATTCGGGCTCGCCACCGCGCCGGGGAGATCGTGACCGGGCTCCTGTACATGGCCGAAGGCGATCCGGATCTGCACGGGGTCAACAAGACCGTCGCGACCCCGCTGAACGAGCTGCCGTTCGACATGCTCTGCCCCGGGCGGGACGCGCTCGCCGCCCTCCAAAGCCGCTTTCGCTGATCGCGTCAGGGGGCGGATCGGCCCCGGGAACGACCGACCGGCTGCGTGAAGCTCCGCTCCCCCGCACCGGCGCGCGGCCCGCGTCGCCCGGCCGGGTTCGCCCTCGTCGCCCGGCCGGCGCCGCCCCCGTCGCCCGGTTCGGCCGCGCCCGGCCGGCCGCCCCGTTGTGACGCACGTCAGCGCAACTTTCAGGGAAACCGGGCAACTTAGCCGCGGATAGAGCCGGCGGAAGGCACGGTTGCGAATGGCTGCACGAGAGACTCCGGTCGACGCGCTGCGTGAGCGCCTGACCGAGCTCCTCGCCGAATGGGGCGCGGAGATGTCCTCCGTGCTCGCGGAGCTCGAGCAGTGCCGCAAGCAGCTGCGCGACGGGGCGGTCGAGCGCGACAAGGAAATCGAAGACCTCGGCGAGCGGCTCCGCGGTCAGGATCAGCTGATCGAGACCTTGAAGGCCGACGCGGAGGCCGTTTCCGAGCTTCGCCGCGAGCTTCGCGATCGGGAGCTCGAGGTCGAGCGCCTGAAGTCGGAGCTCGAGAGCAAGCAGGACATCATCCGCGCGCTGCGCCGCGATGCGGAGAGCACCGAGCGGCTGAAGAGCGAATCGAAGCGCAAGGACCGGGAGCTCGAGAACCTGCGCCGCGAGAGCACGCGGCTCCAGGCCGAGGTCCGGCGGCTCGAGCAGGCCGTCGGCGAAGCGGCCGCGACGGAGGCTGCCGAGGAATCCGCCGAGGTCGAGTCGTTGCGCGCCGAGCTCGAGGCCCGCAAGTCCCTGGTCAAGAGCCTGCGCGCCGACGCGGAGCGCGCTCAGGCGCTCGAAAGCCGGCTCGAGGAGAAGCGTCAGGTCATTCAGCAGCTCGAGGCGACGATCAACCGGCATGCGAACACGATCGTCGAGCTCAAGCGCAACGTCGATCTCTGGAAGCGCAAGTACCGCGAGCTCAAAGGCGTCGAGTCGACGACCGTCACGAACGCCGATCTTCCGACGCTCGCGGCCGATCTTCCCGTCGATGTCGCCGTGGGCGGCAACGCCGAGAGAACGATCGCGATCGACATGCGCCGGCCTCTGATCGAGGCTCGCCGCGCGGCGCAGAATCCGCACGAAAAATGAGCGGGCCGGCGCCGGAAGGCGTGCGGTGCCCTCGGGATCGTTTCGCCCCGCCCCCGCGGGAGCGACTCAACGCTTGAAGAGCGACTCGGCGGCGCGCCGGGCCTGATCGTCGGCGCTCGGAGCCTCGGAGCCGCCGGATGCCGCGTCGCCGGCGGGCTCGCCGAAGAGCCGTGCGAGCTCCGCCCGCGCCGCGGCCTCGGCGGCCGCGCCCTTCGGATCGAAGGCGTGCGGGCTCGGCGCGAACCAGTCGCAGAAGTTCGCGCTTTCCCGGTCGCGCACCTCGGGGGCGTCGTCCTCGTCGCACCCGCGCGTGAGGCGCGGGGCGTAGTGGACGCACATGCGGCAGACGTGCAGCTGCGTGCGGCAGCTCGGACATTCGTCGAGCCGCGAGAGCGGCAACGAGAGCGCCGCGAGCGACGCGCCGCAGCGATAGCAGGCGAGCGCCGGCGCCATCCCCTCTACGCCTCGTACCGGTGGCCTTCGAGCGCGAGGAGCTGCGCCTTCATCCTCAGGCCGCCCCCGTAGCCGCCGAGCGAGCCGTCGCTCGCGATGACACGGTGGCACGGGATCACGATCGCGATCGGATTCGCGCCGTTCGCGCGGCCGACTGCGCGGGTGGCGGCCGCGTTGCCGAGCCGCTCCGCGAGCCCTCGATACGAGAGCAGCTGGCCGAACGGAATCGTCTGCAGCATTTGCCACACGCGCTGCTGAAACGCGGTGCCCCGCGGGCGAAGGGGGAGGTCGAATTCCCGTCGGCGGCCCGAGAAATATTCGCCGAGCTGGTCGCGGACGGCCGCGAGCCGCTTGGGCTGCCCGCCGGCGGGGTGCGTGCCGTCGAGACGGAGCTCGATCAGAAAGCCTTCGCCGTCGGCGACCGCGCACAGCGGGCCGACCGGCGAATCGATCACGTCCCAATAGGTTTCTCGCGGCATGATGCTTCTCCCAACGTGGCGCTCGAGCGGCCGCCCGCGAGCGGCCGACAGAGTATCCTACCGGACCCTTCGGCGGCGTGCCGGGGCGGCGGCTCGCCGCTCGGGCGCGCGAAGGCCGGGCGACGCGGAATCGGATCGAATGGAGCTCAGCAGCGACGATCTCGTTGTCGTTTCCCGCGGCGATTCCGAGCGCGAGCTCGCCGAGCTCGCGCTCGTGCTGACCGCGCGCGGCATCGAGCACCGCCGCCTTCTTGGGGCGCGCGGCGAATGGCTGCTGGCCGTGCCGTCCGCGCAGGCCGGCGACGCCGCGCGCGAGCTCGCCGCTTATCGCGCCGAACGCCGGCCGGCCGAGCCGCTCCCGCCGCTGCGGGCCCTGCCGGGTGCGTGGCCCGGGGTCGCGGGCTACGGGGTCGTGCTGATCCTCGTCGCCGCGGCCGCCGGCCGTTACGCCTTCGGCCTCGATTGGGCGGGCGCCGGACGGCTCGTCGCCGGACGCGTGCTCGACGGGGAGTGGTGGCGCGCCGTCACCGCGCTGACGCTGCACGCGGACACGGGCCACCTCGCGAGCAATCTCGGCTTCGGCGCCTTTTTCGGCTGGTTCGTCGGGCGCTACTTCGGCGGCGGCGTCGGCTGGCTCGCGATCCTCGGCGCAGGGGCGCTCGGCAATTTGCTGAACGCCCTGATCCAGCCGGCCGAGCATGCGTCGATCGGCGCATCGACTTCCGTGTTCGGCGCGCTCGGGCTGCTGACCGCGCACGCCTGGCGCCGCGGGTCGGCCCACGGCAGCTGGCGGGCGCGTCTCGCGCCGATAGCGGCCGGCGTCGGCCTGCTCGCGTTCACCGGCACGGGCGGCGAGAACACGGACATCTTCGCGCACCTCATGGGCTTCGTCGCGGGGTTCGGGCTGGGCGCCGCGCTCGCGCGCACGCGCGTGCCGAGCGGGTGGCGCGCCCAAGCCGCGTTCGGCGCGGCGGCGATCGCCGCGTTGGCGCTCGCGTGGGTGCCCGCGTTCGCCGGCGCCGCTTGAGGCGGCCCCGCGGGCGGCGCGCGCCGGCTACAGCACGCTCGCGATCAGCTCGAGAAAGTCGCGCTCGCCCTTGACGTTCTCGACGAGGCGGGCGTCGACCGTGTAGCCGTGCGCATCCGCGAGCGCCTGGTACTTCGGCCGGCGATGCGCGACGAGCGCGGGAAAGATCCAGCGCACGAACTCGTCCGGCACGATCTCGTCAGGGCTCGAGAGCCCCGTCTCGGCGAGATACTCGGCAAGCTTCCGGTCGAGAAACTCTTCCTGATAGTAGAGCGGCTTCGGGTCGTCGATCGCCCGCTGCACGAGCTGTTGCTCGAGCGCCTCGTCAGCTTTCAAGTAAAGAATCAGCGTGTGCTCGGCGAGCACGGCTTCGGTTTCGGGATCCTCGAGCTCGACGATGCTGCCGCCGGCGTCGTTGATGAAGTGGTCGTAGCCGTAGATGTCGCGCGCTTTCTGAATGAACTGCTCGACGTCGCGCATCGCGCCGATCTCCGCCTCGCGGTGCAGCCGTTGCCGCTTCTTGAATTCCTCCACGGGCAGCCCGCCGAGGTCCGGCCGGCCGATCTTGCCGAGAAAGGTCGACACGGGTTCCAGGTTGTGCACCGTGATGTTGCTCGCGATGTAGATCGAGTCGCTGCGCAGCAGATCGCGCAAGAAGCCGACCTGCATCGCCTGACGCTTGATGTTGTCGAGGATCGGCTCGGCCAGGTATTTCGTGCCGATGCGGTAGTCGCCCGAGTAATGGAACCACGAGGTCTTCGGCAGCTTGTAGGCGAGGGTGGTCTTGCCGACCCCCGACATGCCGAGCAGCGTGATGGCCTTGTGCGGCCACTTCAGGAACTCGGAGCGCTTCATTCGCATGGGTCTGGCGCCGCTCGAACCGTGGCCGCCGATTATACGGTGACTGCGCTGCGGGCGGGCTTTGGCTTATGCTTGGCCGATGGGCCTGCGTTCCCTCCATCCCGCCGTCTCCAGGTGGTTTGCCGCCGCGTTCGACGCGCCGACCCCCGTTCAGGAGAAGGCGTGGGACGCGATCAAGCGCGGCGCCGCGACCGTGATCAGCGCGCCGACCGGCTCCGGCAAGACGCTCGCTGCGTTCCTCGCGGTGATCGACGATCTCGTGCGGGACGCGCTGGAGGGCGGCCTCGCCGACGAGACGCGGGTGCTGTACGTCTCGCCGCTGAAAGCGCTTTCGAACGACATCCAGAAGAACCTCGAGACGCCGCTCCAGGGGATTCGCCGCGAGCTGCTCGGTCTCGCGCTGCCCGACGCGCCGATCCGAGCCTGGGTGCGGACCGGCGACACGCCGCAGAGCGAGCGCGCCCGCATGCGCCGCACGCCGCCGCACATTCTCGTCACGACGCCGGAGTCGCTGTACATCCTGCTCACGTCCGAATCCGGGCGGCGGATGCTCTCGACGGTAAGGACCGTGATCGTCGACGAGATCCACGCGCTCGCCGGCAACAAGCGCGGCGCGCACCTCGCGCTGTCGCTCGAGCGGCTCGCCGCATTGACGCCGTCGCCGCCGGTTCGGATCGGCGTCTCCGCCACTACGAAGCCGATCGCGCGCATCGCCGAATACCTCACGGGCACGCCTGACGCGCCGTGCGAGATCATCGACGTGGGTCACGTGCGCGCCCGCGATCTCGCGCTCGAGCTGCCGTCGTCGCCGCTCGAGCCGATCATGCCGAACGAGGTCTGGACGGAGATCTACGACCGGTTGGCGGACCTCATTCGCGCGCATCGCACGACGCTCGTATTCGTGAACACGCGCAGGCTCTGCGAGCGGGCGGCTCGTCATCTCGCCGAGCGCCTCGGCGAGGATGCGGTCACGTCGCATCACGGCAGCCTTGCTAAGGAGCATCGCCTTTCCGCCGAGCAGCGGCTGAAGGCAGGCACGCTGCGTGCGGTCGTCGCAACGTCGTCGCTCGAGCTCGGCATCGACATCGGCGACGTGGATCTCGTCTGCCAGATCGGCTCGCCGCGGGCGATCGCGGCGTTTCTCCAGCGGGTCGGCCGCTCGGGCCACGGCCTCGGGCGCACGCCGAAGGGACGGCTCTTTCCGCTCTCGCGCGACGAGCTCGTCGAATGCACGGCGCTGCTCGAGTCGGCCCGCCGCGGGGAGCTCGACGCGATCCGAGCTCCGGGCGCGCCGCTCGACGTGCTCGCGCAGCAGATCGTCGCCGACGTCGCGATGCGCGAGTGGGCGGTCGACGAGCTCTACGCGCGCGTCCGCGCGGCCGCGCCTTACCGTGAGCTGCCGCGCGACGCCTTCGACGCGGTAGTCGACATGCTCGCCGAAGGGTTCGCCACGCACCGCGGGCGGCGCAGCGCCCATCTTCATTACGATCGCGTGAACGGCATGCTTCGCGGCCGGCGCTCGGCGCGGCTCACCGCGGTCACGAACGGCGGCGTGATCCCCGACCAGTTCGACTACGACGTCGTGCTTCTCCCCGACGAGCATCCGGTCGGCACGCTCAACGAGGACTTCGCGTTCGAGAGCATGCCCGGCGAAATCTTTCAGCTCGGCAACACGTCCTATCGGATCCGCAAGATCGAGACCGGCAAGGTGTTCGTCGAGGACGCGCGCGGCGAGCCGCCGAGCATTCCGTTCTGGTTCGGCGAGGCGCCGGGGCGCAGCGACGAGCTCTCGCACGCGGTGTCCGCGCTGCGCCGCCGCGTGGACGAGGCGCTCGAGGCCGCGCCGGCCGCGGACGTCGCCGCCGCGCTCGCCGCGGAGATCGGCATCCCATCGAGCGCGGCGGAGCAGCTCGTCGATTACCTCGCTGCCGCGAAGGCGGCATTGGGCGCGTTGCCGACGGCCGAGCGGATCGTGTTCGAGCGCTTCTTCGACGAGGCGGGCGACAGCCATCTCGTCGTGCACTCGACGCACGGCTCGCGGATCAACAAGGCCTGGGGTCTCGCGCTCCGCAAGCGATTCTGCCGGCGGTTCAACTTCGAGCTGCAGGCCGCCGCGCTCGAGGACTCGATCGTGCTGTCGCTCGGCACCGTGCACAGCTTCGCGCTCGACGACGTGGTGCGGTATCTCTCGAGCACCTCCGTGCGCGACGTGCTGTCGCAGGCAGTGCTCGGCGCGCCGATGTTCGGGACGTACTGGCGATGGAACGCGACGACGGCGCTCGCCGTGCGCCGCTTCCGCGACGGCAAGCGCGCGCCGCCGCAGTTCCAGCGCATCGACGCCGAGGATCTGCTCGCGACGGTGTTTCCGGAGCAGCTCGCTTGCGCCGAGAACCTGAGCGGCGGCGATCGCGAGATTCCCGAGCATCCGCTCGTGCAGCAGACGCTCGCCGATTGCCTGACGGTCGCGATGGACATCCACGGGCTCGAACGGCTGCTGCGCCGGATCGAGGCGGGCGAGGTCGAGGTCGTCTGCCGCGATCTCGCGGGGCCGTCGCCGCTCGCGCAGGAGATCCTCGGCGCGCGGCCTTATGCGTTCCTCGACGACGCGCCCGCCGAGGAGCGGCGCACGCTCGCCGTGCAGAGTCGGCGTTACATGAGCGCGGAGCAGGCGGCGGAGCTCGGCCGGCTCGATCCGGAGGCGATCGAGCGCGTGAAGTCCGAGGCGTGGCCGGACCCGCGCGATGCCGACGAGCTGCACGATGCGCTCGTGTCGCTCGGCTTCCTGACGGCGGCGGAAGGCGAGGGCGGCGGCTTGCGCGGATATTTCGACGAGCTGCGCCGCACGCGCCGCGCGTGCGTCTTCGAGCCTTCCGGCGGCGAGCCGCTCTGGGTCGGCGCCGAGCGGCTCGCGGAGCTTGCGCTCGCGTTTCCGAACGGAGCCGCCGAACCGGACGCGGCGGCGCTGCCGGCCCGGGTCGACGACGCGGACACGGCGCTTCGCGAGATCGTGCGCGGCCGCCTCGAGGCGCTCGGGCCGGTCACCGCCGAGGAGCTCAGTGCGCCGCTCGGGCTTTCGGCGGCCGCGCTCGCGATTCCGCTCGCGGCGCTCGAGCAGCAGGGCTTCGTGATGCGGGGGCGATTCAGGCGGACGGACGTCGAGGAGTGGTGCGAGCGGCGGCTCCTCGCGCGCATTCACCGCTACACGTTGAAGCGCCTGCGCGCCGAGATCGAGCCCGTCACGCTCGCCGACTATCAGCGCTTCCTGTTCCGCTGGCAGGGGCTGGGCGCCGACCGACGTCAGGGCGTCGACGCGCTCCGCGCGGTCGTCGACGAGCTTCAAGGTCTCGCGCTTCCGGCGATCGCGTGGGAGCGCGAAGTGTTGCCGGCGCGGATCGCCGATTACGGGCCGGAGCAGCTCGATGTGCTGTCGGCGTCCGGCGAGGTCGTCTGGTGGCGCCCGCGGCCCGGTGCGGCCGCGATCGGTCCGCGGCCCGCGACGGTCGCCGCGTCGCCGATCGTCATCGTCCCGCGGACCGCGCTCTCGCAGTGGCGGCTGCTCGCACAGGGGTCGGCCGCCGGCGGGGACGACGAGCCCGCGCCGTCGTCCGCCGCTGCGCGCGTCGCCGGCGTGCTCGCCGAGCGCGGCGCCCTCTTCTTCATCGAGATCGTCGAGGCCACCGGGCTGCTACGCGTGCAGGTCGAGGAAGCGCTCGGCGAGCTCGTCGCCCGCGGCGCCGTCACCGCGGACTCGTTCAAGGGCTTGCGCGCCCTCGTGACCCCGCAGCGCCGACGCACCGGCTTCCGCGCCCGCAGCCGCCTCCGCGGCGCCGGCGCCTTCGACGCCGCCGGCCGCTGGTCGCTGATTGCGTTCGGTGCCGGCAATGAGCTCCGTGCGTTCGGTGCCGGACGTGCGTCGCGTGCGTCGGGTGCCGGACACGAGCTCCCGGCCGGACACGAGCTCAACGGACATGAGCTCCGCGAGCTCGCGGCACGCGTCCTGCTCCGCCGCTACGGCGTCGTCTGCCGCGCCGTCCTCGGCCGCGAGACCTTGCTGCCGAGCTGGCGTGAGCTGCTCGAGGTGTATCGGCGCTGGGAAGCCCGCGGCGAGATTCGCGGCGGCCGCTTCGTCGCGCCGCTCGGCGGCGAGCAGTTCGCGCTGCCGGAGGCGGTCGCGGCGATGCGCCGCGTGCGCCGCACCGACACCGGGGACGAGTGGGTCGTGATCTCGGCGGCCGATCCGCTGAACCTCGCGCACCTCGCGGGCAACGCCCCGCGCACGCCGGCCGTGCCGTGGCGCAGAATCGTGTTCAACCGCGGCAGGCCGATCGCCGCGAGCAGCGCGGCCGGCGTCGAGTGGCTCGCGTCCGCCGATCCGGCCGAGCAGCGCAAAGCGGCTTCGATGCTCGCCGATGCGCAGCGCCGACCGGTCCGTCTCGCCGCCGTGCGCTGAGCGGGTTCGCGAACGCGCCTGAGCCGTACCGTCACGAAGGAGGGGGTGCGCCTTGCGGCGGCGGCTCCGGCACGCGGCGCGCGGCTCGATGGACGATCGCCGCGACGATCAGCGCGGCCCAGCCCGCCATCAGCGTGACCCCGCCGAGAGGCGCCGCCTGACCGGCGGCGCTCCAGCCCGCGAGCCTCGACGCATAGATCGCACCGCAGAATCCGACGGTGCCCGCGAAGAAGAGCCAGCCTGCGGCGTCGACCGCGCGTCCCCCGAGCCGATCGCGCAACAGCGCGACCGCGAGCAGCGCGAGCCCGTGATGAAACTGAAAGGCGACCGCCGTGCGGACCGCGTCCACGGCTGCCGCGTCGGCGCTTCGCATGCCGTGGCTCGCGTAGGCGCCGAGCATCGTGGCGACGAGCAGCGATGCGGACGCGAGCGCGACGAAGAGCTTTGCGATCGAAGACATGTATCATTTCCTCGGGCGGCCGGGTCCGGGCTCGCGGAACGCCGCGCCGTCTCACGCGGTCCGCGCCGATCGTCCCACCGCGGCGCGGCCGGATGTGCCCACCCTCGCTGAATGTTCAGGGGTTCGTTGCCGATGAAGCTTTACCATTGCAAGGGAAGCCGGTCCACCCGGGTATTGTGGCTGTTCGAGGAGCTAGGGCTCGACTACGAGCTCGAGGTGCTGCCTTTCGACCCGAAAGCGCTTCGGTCGGCGGACTACCTGCAGGTCAGCCCGTTCGGCAAGGTTCCGGTCCTCGTCGACGATACGCTCACGATGTTCGAGTCCGTGGCGATCATCCAGTACGTGCTCGAGCATTACGGGGCAGGCCGCCTCCGTCCGCACCACGAATCCCCGCATTACGGATATTTCCTGCAATGGCTGCATTTCGGCGAGTCGACGCTGATGGTGCCCGTGGCGCAGATCGCGGCGCACACGATGCTGCTGCCGGAAACGGAGCGGAGCAAGGAACGGCTGGAAGAGGCGAAGCGAGTCTTCCACCACTACGCCGAGATACTCGACCGCGAGCTGCAGGGGCACGAGTATCTCGTCGCGGACGAGTTCAGCGCCGCCGACATCGTCGTCGGCTACACGTTGTACGCGGCCGACCAGTGCGGCGCGCTGCCGGACGACCTTCCGGCGCTCCGTGCATACTACGATCGACTGGCCGCCCGGCCGGCGTTCAAGAAGGCCACGGCGTAAGAGCGCGCGCGAGGCCGTCCGTCAAACCGCACGCGCCGCCGTCTCGCGAGGGTGCCACGCCGGCAGAGGCTCGAGCGCGCGCAGCGTCTCGTGCATGCTGCCCGCCCGTCCCGTGACGGAGGAGAGGAGGCGCTGCACGCGCGAGCGCGTGCGCCGCCGAAACGGGTATCGGGTCCCGAGGGCCCGCAGCCGAGCGTCGCTGCGCCAAGGCAGGGTCCGCGCGACCTCCCACGGATGAAAGTAGATCATTCCGGCTCGTCCGAGCCTGGTTTGTCGCGCAAGACCGCATTCGACGATCGGCCAGGGCAGGATCCGATGAAGCCGGCGCCGCCCGTCACGACGACGACGGCGCCCGGGCGAAGCGGCTTACAGCCTTCTTCCGCGGAAGCGTCATGATCGGCTCGCACGCTACCCCCGTACGCTTTCGACGAAGTCAGCATCTCATCGCTTTGAGCGGCAGCAAGATGGTCTCGTGGGCGGTGACGGCATGCGTATCGCGATGATCGGTTCGCGCGGCCTGCGGAGCGAGTACTCGGGAATCGAAGCGCTGCTGCGCGAGTTGTGCCCGCGCTTGGCGGCGCGCGGTCATGACGTCGCCGTGTTCGGGGAACCCGGTGGCGGCCGCTACTACCTGGGCGTGTCGGCCGTGAGCGTGCCGGCGCTCCGGGGCAAGTAGTTCGAGACGCTTTCGCGCTCGTTTCTCGCCACGTGCCGAGCGGCGGCGGACCGGTTCGACGTCATTCACTTTCACGACGCCGGGCCCGGGCTGTTCGGCCGGCTTGCCTCGCCCCGCGGCGTGCCGACCGTGCTGACGCTCCACGCCAGAGACTGGAAGCACGCCAAGTGGCCCCGCCCGTTACGTGCGTGAGCTCGCGACGGCGGCGCGCGGCAATGTCCTTCTTGCCGGGCACCTGCCGGCGGCGGAGCTCGCCGAGCTGCTCGCCAATGCCTATCTGCTGGTTCACCCTCCCATGTCGAGGGCAGGCCCATGGTCGTGCTCGAAGCGCTTGCTTACGGCACGCCGGTGCTCGTGAGCGACATCCGGGAGAATATCGAGGCCGCAGGAGCGCAGGCTTACGTGTTCGAGACCGGCAATGTCGCCGATCTCGCGAAGCAGCTCGAGCTCCTCCTTCATCGTCCCGAAGGCGATCGCGGAGACGCGCCGCAACCTCGCGACGGTCCATCACGAAAGCGGCTCGTGGGAGCGTCTCGTGGATCGCTACGAAGCGATCTACCGAGAGGTGGCCGGGTAGCGGACCGAGCGGCGGCGCCCGGCGCCTTTTCGATCGAGAACGGCTGCAGGCGCGGCGCGCTCCCGACGTCTAGGAAGCCGCTTCGGTGTCCCGAGGCTTCACGACCCGCTCGGCGCGCCGCGTCTCGAGCAGCGACACGCCGACGATCGCGATCGCGGACGCAACGAATCCCGGCACGAGCTCGTAAAGCTCGAAGATCGGACCTTCGATCTGCGGCCAGACGATCACGGTGAGACCGCCGACGACGATGCCCGCGAGCGCGCCGTTTCGCGTCATCCCCTCCCAGTAGAGCGACAGCACGATCGCCGGCCCGAACGCCGCGCCGAAGCCGGCCCAGGCCCACGCGACGAGCGACAGCACTCGGCTTTCGGGATCGAGGCCGAGAAGGAACGCGACGACGGCGATTCCGAGGACGGCGAGCCTTCCGGCCCAGAGCAGCTCCGCTCGGCCCGCGTCCGGCCGAACGAAGCCCCGGTAAAAATCCTCCGCGAATGCCGACGACGAGACGAGCAGCTGCGCGGAGGCCGTGCTCATGATCGCGGCGAGGATGCCCGAGAGGCACACGCCCGCGATCGCCGGATGGAAGAATTCCGTGGCCAGCAGGATGAAGACCTTCTCGCTGTCCGCACCCTCGAGCGGCGGGTCGAGCACGAGCACGCCGGTGAGGCCGACGACGACGGCCGCTGCGAGCACCGTGACGACCCAGCCCATCGCGACGCGGCGCGACGTCGTGAGCTCGTCGGCGCGGCGAATCGCCATGAAGCGCGCGAGGATGTGCGGCTGGCCGGGGTAGCCCAAGCCCCAGCCGAGGAGCGACAGCACGCCGAGGACCCCGAGCGTCTCCGTGCCAGTGCCGACGAACGGATCGAGCAACGCGGGATCGCGTGCCGAGAGCGCGTCGACGCCGGGCCCGACACCGCCGGCGAGCTGCACGCCGAGCGCGGCGACGAGAACGAGCGCGAGAAACATCAGCGTGCCCTGGAGCACGTCCGACCAGCTCACGGCGAGAAACCCGCCGAAGAACGTGTAGGCGAGCATCACGATCGAGCCCCAGAACATCGCTTCGATGTACGGGATTGCGAACAGCGTCTCGAAGAGCCTTCCCGCCGCAACGAATCCCGAGCTCGTGTAGAACGCAAAGAAGACGAGGATGAACGCCGCCGAGATCGTGCGCAGCACGCGCGAGCGATCGTCGAAGCGTCGCTCGAAGTAGTCGGGCAACGTCAGCGAGTCGGTGAGGCGCTCGGTTCGCGTGCGCAGCCTCGCCGCGACGAAGCGCCAATTGGCCCACGTGCCGATCGCGAGGCCGAGCGCGAGCCACGCGGCGTCGAGGCCCGCGAGATACGCGAGGCCGGGCAAGCCCATCAGCAGCCAGCCGCTCATGTCGGAGGCTTGCGCCGAGAGCGCGGTAACCCAGCTGCCGAGCTTGCGGCCGCCGAGGATGAAGTCGCCGAGCGTGCGTGTCCGCCGATACGCGAGGAAGCCGAGCAGCAGGCAGATCGCCATGTAGGCGACGAGAGCGGCGACGATGGCGGCGCTGTTTTCGATCACGGCCTGCGCGGGCGGAGAAGTCCTGCGGCGGTAATGGTAAACGAGCCGGTGCCGGAGGGTGCGCTGGCGGCGGGGTGACCTTATCGGTCGATGGGGGGATCTAAGAGCGCGCCTTCAAGCCACGCCATTACACCAGCTCCAGCCTGACTTCCGGCCCCGTACGCGCGCGGCCTTGAAGACGGTGTCGAGCCGAATTTTGTCGCTATCGGGATCGAGAATGCGGTCTAGCTGGCTGCGACTCGTTTGCATGCGCTTCGCCATCTCGTTCTTGCTGACACCTTTCTCCTTCATGGCCTGCTCGAGCTCACAGGCGAGCACGGCTTGATCGCGACCGCACTCGCCTCCTCGTGCAGCCCTTCCTCCTTCATGAACTCATTGAAGGACGATCCAATATGCTTTGCCTTCCTCATTCTGCTCATGGCGTGACCTCAGCGTAGGTCAATCTCCGCGCTGCACTGACTGAGACAGGCAGGGTAGAGAGCGCCGAGAACCCCTTCGGCGCAAAACTGTTGCCCATGTCTCCGGAATTAACTGTTACCTAAGTCCCTGGAATGGACCCTAGGTGGGATGGTGGGCCCGGTAGGACTCGAACCTACGACCAAGGGATTCACTCGTTCCGCCGTTTCCGGCGGGAGTGGACTATCTCTTCACCCGCAAGGCGCTCGCAGCGTCTTGGGAGGGTGCGGGATGCTCTCAGCCTGTCATTAAGAGCACTCGGAAGCGGCAGCGCTCCCAGCTCTCAGGTAGTCTCTGCACCTTCCGGCGGTGCACCGCCGGCTCGGCTCAGGGTCGCCGGCGCGCGCGCTGCGGTTTCCCTGAATTCATCCCGTCCACTCCGAGGCTTTCGCCGCGGAGGCACCGTCTCGATGAGTCCCCTGCTCTAACCAACTGAGCTACAGGCCCACGTGGCCGTTAGTCTATCACCCGCGCGCGCTGCTCGCGGCCCCGCGCTCGCGGGTTGTCGGGCCTCGAAACGGCCGTCAGAATCCTCTGGATGGAGGAGCACACCCGACGCGAAGCGCTCGCCGTCGTCATCGATCGTCTGGAAGCCACGCTGCGCGCGGCCGACGAATGGGAGGACGAGGCGCCGCCGGAGCGGCTGCTCGCGAGCCGCGAGCCGTTCTGCTACGACACGCTGACGTTCCACCAGTGGCTGCAGTGGCAGATGATCCCGCGAATGCGGCACATCCTCGACCATCACGAGGCGCTGCCCAAGAGCAGCGCGATCCTGCCGTACGCGGAAGAGTTCGTCGAGGATCAGGGGCGGCTCGGCCGCGAGCTGCTGCGCCTCATCGAGCGGTTTGACGAGCTGATCTCGGCGTGAACGAAAAAGGTGTCTGACACCAGGAAAAAGGTGTCAGACACCGTTATTTTAGGGCGTCAGTCCTCGAGCAGGAAGCTGCGGAGCTGGTCGGACCGCGACGGATGGCGCAGCTTGCGCAGCGCCTTCGCCTCGATCTGGCGAATGCGCTCGCGCGTGACGTCGAACTGCTTGCCGACCTCCTCGAGCGTGTGGTCGGTGTTCATGTCGATGCCGAAGCGCATCCGGAGCACCTTCGCCTCGCGCGGCGTGAGCCCGGCGAGGACGGCGTGGGTCGTCTCCTTCAGCCCTTCCTCAGTCGCGGAGTCGATCGGCGACGAGGCCGTCGTGTCCTCGATGAAGTCGCCGAGATGCGAATCCTCGTCGTCGCCGATCGGCGTCTCCATCGAGATCGGCTCCTTCGCGATCTTCAGCACCTTGCGGACCTTGTCCTCCGGCATCTCCATCCGCTGCGCGAGCTCCTCGGGCGTGGGCTCCCGGCCCATCTCCTGGAGCATCTGCCGCGAGATCCGATTCAGCTTGTTGATCGTCTCGATCATGTGCACCGGGATGCGGATCGTGCGCGCCTGGTCTGCGATCGAGCGCGTGATCGCCTGGCGGATCCACCACGTGGCATACGTCGAGAATTTGTAGCCGCGCCGATACTCGAACTTGTCCACGGCCTTCATCAGGCCGATGTTGCCTTCCTGGATCAGGTCGAGGAACTGAAGCCCGCGATTCGTGTACTTCTTCGCGATCGAGATCACGAGGCGCAGATTCGCCTCCACCATCTCCTTCTTCGCGCGGCGCGCCTGCGCCTCGCCGAGCGAGATCTGGCGGTTGATCTCCTTGATGTCGCCGATCGTCAGGGTCGCCTGCTGCTCGATCTTCTGCAGCCGCTTCTGCGCGCGCACGATCTCATCCTTCAGCCTCGTGAGCTGCGAGGAATGCTTGCGCTTCGCGCGGATGTGCTTGTCGACCCACGCAAGGTTGGTCTCGTTCTTCGGGAAGCTCGCGAGGAAATCCTTGCGCGGCATGCCCGCGTCGCGCACGCAAAGCGCCATGACCTGCCGCTCGTGAGTGCGGATCGCGTTCACCATGTCGCGAAGCTGCGCGACCATCTGATCGAACACCTTCGGCGCGAGCTTGAGCTCCATGAAGTCCGTGGTGAAGGCCTTCAGCGCCTTCTTCGTTTGCGCGTTGCGGACGCCGTGCTCGGCCAGAAGCTCCACGTAGCGCTTGTGTAGGCGCTTCAGCTTCTTCAGGCGCTTCGCGACCTCCTCCGGATCGGGTCCGGTCTCCGTGACCGTCTCTCGCGGGGCGTCATCGTCGTCGTCCGAGTCGTTCGCGTCGTCGGCGGCCTCCTGGTCGGCGCGCACGCTCGGCTCCGCGATCTCCTCGTTCGGATCGATGAAGCCGACGATGACGTCCTGAAGGCGAGCTTCCCCGCGCGCCACCTGCTCGTGAGCCTCGTAAAGCAGATCGAACGTCGGCGGGAACTGCGCGAGCGCCTGCCGCACCTGGTCGAGCCCTTCCTCGATGCGCTTCGCGATCCTGATCTCGCCTTCCCGGGTCAGGAGCTCGACGGTGCCCATCTCACGCATGTACATCCGTACGGGATCCGTGGTGCGGCCGAACTCGCTGTCGACGGTGGCGAGCGCCGCCGCCGCTTCGTCGGCCGCATCGTCGTCCGTGGAGACCGCCGAGTCGGACAACAGGAGGGACTCCGCGTCCGGCGCCTTCTCGAACACGGTGATGCCCATGTCGTTGATCATGTTGACGATATCCTCGATCTGCTCGGGATCGACGATGTCGCTCGGCAAATGATCGTTGACCTCGCCGTACGTCAGGTAGCCCTGCTCCTTGCCCTTCGCAATCAGCAGCTTGAGCTGGGACTGGCGCTCGTCTTCCTGGGAATGGGAGGCTGTATCCATAGACAGCATTTTCCTCTGGGTCGGGGGGCGGCTAAAAAACGGTGCACTATAGCGCTTTCACCATGGCGCGGCCACGTCCGATGCTACGTTTTGTTGGGATGTTCACATCACCAATTAGTTCACGTTGCGCGCGCGCATTCAGCCCGCGCCGGACCGCGGACGCCGCAGCGCTTCGGCGGCCCGCAGGCGTTGCTGCCGGAGCGCATGCGTCTGCACGATCCGCTCGAGACTGTCCCGAAGCAACGCGGCCGCCTCGGCATCGTTCTCGACCGGCGGCGGGTCGGCCGCCGCGAGCCGCGTCACGTGCCGCTCGTCCGGGTCGCCGCGAAACCGCTCGAGCAGGTTCGCGAGCTTAACGTTGGGGTTATCCCTGGTAATTTCAAGCAGTTGCCGCAATAGCGGGGCGCCCGGATCGTCCACCTCGTCAAAGCCCGGCACGTCTCCGCCCATCCGGGACGCGCCCGGGTGGTGCAGCACGAGCGTGATCATCTTCCCGATCGGCGTCGACTTCCCGCGCTTCGGGGGTGCGGGGCGCTCGCCCGCTGCCGAGCTCGCACGCCGCGGGCCCTCGAGCAGCTGGGTGAATCGAGCCGCTTCGATCTTCGCGACGCTCGCAAGTTCCTCGATCAGCAGCTCGCGGTAGACGCCGGCCGGCAACCGATCGAGCAGCGGCTTCGCCATCGCGACGAGACGGGAGCGCGCGTCGACACCGTCGGTGTCGTGCACCCGCGATCGGAGCTCGGCGAGCAGAAAGGACGCGAGCGGCGCCGCCGCCGCGAGCCTCGCCCGGAACGCGGCTGCACCCTCGGCGCGCACGAGGGAATCCGGGTCCTCGCCTTCCGGCAGCAGCAGAAACGCGATCTCGACGTTGCCGCCCGCGAACGGCAGCGCCGTCTCGAGCGCGCGCCACGCGGCCGCACGCCCCGCCCGGTCCCCGTCGAAGCAAAAGACGACGCGATCCGAGAGCCGCGTGAGCCGCCGGACGTGGTCGGCGGTCGTCGCCGTCCCGAGCGTGGCGACGGCCGGCTCGATGCCGAATTGCGCGAGGCTCGCCACGTCGAGATAGCCTTCGACGACGACGATCTGCTCGGGGCGACCCTGCCGGCGCCGCGCTTCGTAGAGCCCGTAGAGCTCGCGCCCTTTGTGAAACACGGGCGACTCCGGCGAGTTCAAGTACTTCGGCTCGCCGCCGCCGAGCACGCGCCCGCCGAAGCCGATCACGTCGCCCTTCGTGTTTCGGATCGGAAACATGATGCGATCGCGGAAGCGGTCGTAGCACCGGCCTTGCTCGTTTCGGATCAGCAGGCCCGCCTGGATCAGCTTCGCGACCCGCCCTTCGTCGCGCCCGAGCGCCCGCAGCACGGTGTCCCAGGCGTCGGGCGCATAGCCCAGGCCGTAGCGTCCCGCTGTCGTCCCGTCGATGCCGCGCTTTTTCAGGTACTCGATCGCGGCAGGGCTCTCGCGGAGCGCGCGCCGATAGATCTGGTCGGCCTCGTGCAGCAACGGAACCAGACCCGTGTCCTGCGGCCGCTCGTCCGGGGAGACGCCGGCCGGCATCGGCAGGCCGAGCATGTCCGCGAGCGCTTCCGCGGCCTCGGGAAAGGTCAGATTGTCGTAGCGCATCAGGAATCCGAGCGCCGTGCCGTTCGCGCCGCACCCGAAGCAGTGGTAGAAGCCCTTCGTCGGGCTCACGGTGAACGACGGGGTCTTCTCGTCGTGGAACGGGCAAAGCCCCTTGTAGTCCCGGCCCGCCTTCCTCAGGGAGACGCGGGAACCGACGACGTCGACGATGTCGGCCCGCGAGACCAGCTCGTCGATGAAGGCTTGCGGGATGCGCCTGCTCATGCCTCCGGCTTGCGCGGCCCTCCGTCTCCCGCGCGGCGATCGTGAGCCCGACCCGATCGCGACACGATTACTGACGCCCGGACGGCGCGGGGCGTCGCGGCCTAGTCGCCTTCCAGCGCGGCGCGCACTCGGGCGTTCACGTCGCGCATGTCGGCGCGGCCCGCCGCTTTCGCCTTGATTGCCGCCATGACCCGGCCGATGTCGTTGAGCCCGCGCGCGCCGACCTCGTCGATCGTGTCGGAGATCAGCGTTTCGAGCTCCTCCTCCGTGAGCGGCTCCGGCAAGTAGCTCTGGAGAACCGCAATCTCGGCCTCCTCCTTCGCGACGAGATCGGTGCGCCCCGCGTCACGGTACTGCGCCAGCGCGTCGCGGGTCTGCTTGATCATGCGCTCGAGGACGTTGCGCACGCCCGCGTCGTCGAGCTGCTGACGGGTGTCGACCTCGCGCTGCTTCACGGCGGCGAGTGCGAGACGCAGCGCGCTCAGGCGGGCCTTGTCGCCTCCGCGCAGCGCGGCTTTCATGTCCTCTTCGAGGCGGCCCTTCAGAGACATAGGACCGGTGGCGTCGGATTTGGTTACAGCGTATCAGTACAAGCGTCGGCGCCGTGACAGCGTGCGTGCGTTACGTTTCAAATGGCGCTTCACGGCCGCGGCCTTCTTGCGCTTGCGCTCCTGCGTGGGCTTTTCGTAGTACTCTCGCCTGCGCAGCTCTGTCAGAATACCCGCCTTTTCGCAGGCGCGCTTGAATCGGCGGAGCGCCGCATCGAAATGTTCGCTTTCTCTTACTCGGACGCTTGGCATCAAGGACTCGTGGTAGGTAGCTGACGCGACGGCCGAGGCCAGCCGCTGAGCCGGCTATGATAAACCCCTGGGAAAGCGAGTGTAAAGGCCGCGGCGCGGCCGCAGCGGCCGCGAGGCGCGAGCGCATGAGGGCCCCCTTTTCGACCCCGGCCCCCCGGCCCGGCGGCGCATGATCGTCCTCGGGATCGAGACGAGCTGCGACGAGACCGGCGTTGCCGTGTTCGACGGCGCTCGGGGAATCGTCGCGGAGGCGCTCGCGACCCAAACGGCGATCCACGCCCCGTTCGGCGGCGTCGTCCCCGAGCTCGCGTCGCGGGACCACATTGCGAAGCTCGCGCCGATGGTCATCGGAGTCCTGGGCGAGGCCGGCATCGAGGCGCGCGAGCTCGGCGCGGTCGCCTACACCGCGGGGCCGGGCCTGATCGGCGCGCTGATGGTCGGCGGCGCGTTCGCCGCGTCGCTCGCGTTCGGGCTCGGCATCCCGGCCGTGCCGGTCCACCACATGGAGGGCCACCTCCTCGCCGCGATGCTCGAGACGGATCCACCCGAGTTTCCGTTTCTGGCGCTCCTGGTCTCCGGCGGCCACACGCTGCTCGTCGAGGTGCGGGGGCTCGGCCGCTACCGAATCGTCGGCGAAACGCTCGACGACGCGGCCGGCGAGGCGTTCGACAAGGTCGCGCGGCTTCTGTCGCTGCCGTACCCCGGCGGGCCGCAGCTCGCGGCCCTCGCCGAGGAAGGCGATCCGGAAAGCTTCGCCTTTCCCCGGCCGCTTCGAAATCAGGGGCTCGATTTCAGCTTCAGCGGGCTGAAGACCGCGGTGCGGCTCGCGGTCGACGGGTATCGCACGGCGCACGGCGGCCTGCCGGACCGCGCGCGGGCCGACGTCGCGGCCGCTTTTCAGGCCGCCGTCGTCGACAGCCTCGTCGGCAAGTGCGCGGCGGCGCTCGAGGCTACCGGTTTGCCGAGGCTCGTCGTCGCCGGCGGCGTCGGCGCGAATCGGCGTTTGCGCGCGGCGCTCGCGGAAATGGGACGGCGCCTCGGCATCGCCGTACATTACCCTCGGCCCGCGCTTTGCACGGACAACGGAGCGATGATCGCGTACGCGGGGGCGTGTCGGGCGGCGGGCGCGGGCGGGAACCCGCATCGGATCGTCGCGCGGCCCCGGTGGTCGCTGGAGGAGCTTGCGCCGCCGGGCGGCGCGGAAGCGTGCGGCGCCGGCGTGCCGGCAGCGAAGGTGAGGTAAGCGTCTTGGACATCATTTTTCTCCGCGAGCTCAAAGTCGAGACCGTGATCGGCATCTGGGAATGGGAGCGCCACGTGACGCAGATCGTGAGCATCGATCTCGAGATGGCCGCGGACGTGAAACGGGCGGCCGAGGCCGACCGGATCGATCAAGGTCTGAACTACAAGGACGTCGCGAAACGCGTCGTCGCGTTCGTCGAAGGCGCGCGCTTCCAGCTCGTCGAATCGCTCGCGGACGCGATCGCCCGGATCGTCGTGCAGGAATTCCGCGTCCCGTGGGTGAAGGTCTCGGTCGCGAAGCCCGGCGCGATCGAAGGCTCGAAGGAAGTCGGCGTCGTCATCGAACGCCGCACGGAGGACTATGTTTGACGTCTATGTCGGCATCGGCAGCAACATCGATCCCGAGCGCCACGTGGCGCTCGCGGTCGCCGCGCTCGGTGCCCGCTTCGGTGCATTGCGTTGCTCGGACGTCTATCGAAGCCCCGCGTTCGGGTTCACCGGCGACGATTTCCTCAACATGGTCGCCGCGTTCGCGACCGATGCGGACGCGGACGCCGTCGAGCGGACGCTCTACGACATCGAGTACGAGGGCGGACGCGCACGGCGCGGCGCGCGCTTCTCGGCGCGGACGCTCGACCTCGATCTGCTGCTCTACGGCGCGCTCGTCGACCCGGCGCGGCGCGTGCCGCGCGACGACATCCTGCACTACCCGTTCGTGCTGGCGCCGCTCGCGGACCTCGCGCCGGATCTCCGTCATCCGCTGACGGGCCGGACGATCCGAGCGGAGTGGGAGCTGATGCGCGCCCGGCCCGTTGCGCTCGTGCGCGTCGGGCCGCTTGCGCGCGCCTCTTGACGCTCCGGCTACCAGCCGACGCTTCGGCCGCCGTCGACCGCGAGGATCTGGCCGGTCACGTAGGTCGCGTCGCGCACGAGATAGAGCACGGCGGACGCGATTTCGTCGGGATGACCGGTCCGCTTCAGCGGGATCTGCCGCAGGATGCTTTGCCGGGCGCTCTCCGTGATCCCGGATTCGGCCCAGAGGATCGCGCCCGGCGCGACGCCGTTCACGCGAATCTCCGGGGCGAGATCCTTCGCGAGCGAGCGTGTCAGCATCGCGAGGCCCGCCTTCGCGGCCCCGTAGACCACATGGTTGCGCAACGGCCGCTGCGCGTGAATGTCGACGATGTTCACGATCACGCCGCGCGCCTCCTTGAGGTGCGGCAGCGCGGCCTGGGCCAGGAACAGCGGCGCCTTGAGGTTGCTGTCGATCAGGTCGTGCCACTCGGTCTCCGTGATCGAGCCGAGCGGCGTCGGATAGAAGCTCGAGGCGTTGTTCACGAGCACGTCGAGCCGGCCGGCGCGCGCGACGACGTCGGCGACGACGCGCTCGAGCGCGCCGAGGTCGCGGAGGTCGCCGCCGACGGTGACGGCGGACCCCGGCCGGGCGGCGTCGAGCTCCGCGGCGAGCGCTTCCGCGCCGGCGGAAGTCCTGAAGTAATGGATCGCGACGTTCGCGCCGGCGCCGTGCAAGGTGCGCGCGATCGCCGCGCCGATTCGCTTGCCCGCGCCGGTCACGAGGGCCCATCGTCCGTCGAGGGATCGCCGTTCGAGCTGCACCGAGATTCCAAAGCCGCCGAGTTGCCGTTCCGCGTAAGGTTACACCAGTGAACGATTCCCGACTTCCGCCGCCCGACCCCGCCGCGCTCGAGAGAAGCCGTACGCTCGCCGCGCTGATCCGCGACGAGATCGCAGCCGAGGGCGGGTGGATCGGCTTCGACCGGTACATGGAGCGGGCGCTCTACGCGCCCGGGCTCGGCTATTACAGCGCCGGCGCCGCGAAGCTCGGCCGGGGCGGCGATTTCGTGACCGCGCCCGAGCTCTCCGACGCGCTCGGCCGCGCGATCGCGGCGGCGCTCGGGCCGCTGCTCGCCGCGATGGCGGAGCCCGTAATCCTCGAGCTCGGCGCCGGCACGGGCCGCTTGGCCGCGCAGATCCTCGACGCGCTCGAGCGCCGGGGTAGCGGGCCGGTCGCGTATCGCATCCTCGAGACCAGCGCGGAGCTCAGAAGCCGGCAGCAGCGCCTGCTCGCCGGGCGGCCCGGGGTGGCCTGGCTCGATCGGCTGCCGGAGCAGCCATTCGACGGCCTGATCGTCGCGAACGAGGTCGCCGACGCGCTGCCGGTCGCCTGCTTCGTGAAGCGCCGCGGGCGCATCGTGCCGGTCGGTGTCTCCGCCCCGAACGGCGCGCTCGGGTGGGCCGAGGGACCCGAGCAGCCGGCGCTGACCGAAGCCGTCGGCGCGCTCGAGGTGAGGCTCGGGGCGCCGCTGCCCGAACACTACCGCTCCGAGATCCGGCCGGTGCTCCCGCCGTGGATCACCGCGCTCGGCGGCACGCTGCGGCGCGGGGCGATGCTCCTCGTCGACTACGGCTACACGCGGCGCGAGTACTACGATCCGGCCCGCAGCCGCGGGACGCTGATCTGCCACTACCGGCACCGTGCGCTCGACGACCCTTTCGTCTATCCGGGGCTTCAGGACATCACCGCCTGGGTCGACTTCAGCGCCTGCGCCGACGCGGCGCGTGCCGCCGGGCTCGAGGTCGCGGGCTACACGACCCAGGCGCAGCTCCTGATCGGCGCGCTCGGCGCCGACCTGCTGCCGGCAGACGCCGGTCCGGCCGAGCTCGCCGCGCTGAAAACGCTCGTGCTGCCCGGCGAGATGGGCGAGCGCTTCAAGGCGTTGCTGCTCGGGAAGGGACTGGACGGCGCCGGGCTGCCCGGCCGGGACTTCCGCAGCAGGCTTTAAGGCCGACCGGGTCAGCGCGCCGCGAGGGCGGCCCGAATCGCGTCGACGCGCCGCCGGCGAATCTCGTCGCCGAGCTCGGGCCCCGCGAGGCCCGCGGCCGCCACCGCCCGGGCGTCCACGCCGAGAGCCGCGCGGAGCGCCGCCTTCAGTGTCTCGGCCTGCGGATAGGGACGGTCCTCGCGCCCCGCACGGCCGCGGTAGTCGGCTTCGCACGCGAGCAGAAACGCGTCGAAGCGGTCGGGACGTCTGAAGGCGTCCACGGTCGACAGAAGCTTCAGGACGGTGGTCGGCCGAAGCTCGGCCGCGCGGTGCACGACGCCGTGATGGCGCGCGACGAGCGCCGCGAGGTCGCGATAGGCGTTCGGCACCGGGAGGCGCTCGCAGAGCCGCTCGAGAAGCTCGACCGATCGCTCCTCGTGCCCGACGTGCTTCGGCAGCATCTCTTTCGGCGTTGCGCCCTTGCCGAGATCGTGCGCGAGGACCGCGAACGCGACGGTCGGGTCGCGGGAAGAGAGGCCCGCGGCCATCTTCAGCGCGAGCAGCAGGTGCTGCCCCGTGTCGATCTCCGGGTGCCAGCGCGCCGGCTGCGGCACGCCGAACAGCGCGTCGACCTCCGGAAAGACGCGCGCGAGAGCGCCGCAGCTGCGCAGGACCGCGACGTACACGTCCGGACGCGCCGTGCCGAGCGCGCTCGCGGTCTCCTTCCAGACGCGCTCGGGCTTCAGCGCGTCGACCTCGCCGTTCTCGACCATCTCCCTCATCAACGTCTCGGTCTCGGCGGCCACCGTGAACCCGAGCTCGGCGAGATCGGCCGCGAACCGGGCCGTGCGGAGGACCCGGACCGGGTCCTCCCGGAACGCGTCGGAGACGTGGCGGAGCTTGCGCTCGGCGAGATCGCGCCGGCCGCCCCATGGGTCGACGATCCGGCCGTCGCGGTCCCGGGCCATCGCGTTGATCGTGAGGTCGCGCCGCTCGAGGTCCTGCTCCACCGAGATCGACGGCGACGTATCGAAGACGAACCCCGCGTACCCGGGCGCGATCTTCCGCTCCGTGCGAGCGAGCGCGTATTCCTCGCCGGTCTCCGGGTGCAGAAAGACCGGGAAGTCCTTCCCGACTTGCTTGTACCCGAGGGCCAGGAGGTCTGCGGGCGTCGCCCCGACGACGAGCCAGTCGCGCTCTTTCACCGGCCGGCCGAGAAGCGCATCGCGAACCGCGCCGCCGACCTCGTAAATTTCCATGGAGGTCGATGATAGCCCAGCCCCCGGCATGGTAAGGTTGCGCGCCATGCGAGTCCTGCTGAAGCTCGTCGGGCTGCTCGCGCTCGGTTCGACGGTGGTGAGCTGCGCGGTCCCGTTTTATTGGCAGGCGATCAACGGCCAGTGGGAGCTGCTCCGCAAGCGTATACCGATCGCCGAGGTGCTCGCCGACCCGAACCAGGACGAGCATGTCAAGGCCATGCTCGGCAAGGTGCCGGAGATTCGGCGCTTCGCGGTCGAGGAGCTCGGCCTGCCGCGGAACGAAAGCTACACCACCTACGTGGATCTCGGGCGCCCGTACGTGGTGTGGAACGTGATTGCCACGGAGGAGTTCTCCGTCTACCCGAAGCGCTGGTGCTACCCGTTCACGGGGTGCGTCGCGTACCGCGGTTTCTTCGACAGGGACAGCGCCGAGCGCTTCGCCAAGGCGCTCGAGCGCGACGGGCTCGACGTGTATCTCGGCGGCGCCACCGCGTACTCCACGCTCGGCTACTTCGCCGATCCGATTCTGAACACGATGATCGGCGGCGGCGTGGAGCACATCGCCTCGATCCTGTTTCACGAGCTCGCCCACCAGAAGCTCTACATCAAGGACGACAGCGCCCTGAGCGAAGCGTTCGCCACGGCGGTCGAGGAGTACGGGACCGAGCGCTGGCTCGAGACCTACGGCGACAGCCAGACGCTCGAGCTCTACCGTATGAAGACGTTACATCGCGCGGAGTTCGCCGCGCTCGTGCAGAGGCAGCAGAACCGTCTGCGGGAAATCTTCTCCCGGCGGGATTCGCCCGAAGCGATGCGCGCCGCGAAGGCGGAAGCCTACGAGCTGATGCGCGACGAGTACGAGGCGCTGAAGGAAGCCTGGGGCGGCGTCTCCGACTACGACCGGTGGTTCGATCTGGAGCTGAACAACGCGGCGCTCGCGGCCGTCGCGACCTACCGCCGTTGGCTGCCGACCTTGAAGTTCCGCCTCCAGCAGACCGGCCCCGAGAGCTTCTACGCCGAGATGCAAGAGCTCGCGACCATGACGAGCATCGGCCGCCAGCTCGTGCTCGAGGGATGGCAGGCCGAGCAGGACCGGATGCTCGCCGACACCTGACCGCGGCGCCGGCCCGACGCCTCGCGCTCCCGCACGTCAGCGGTCGAGCCGCGCCCCGCGTCTCGGGCGTGAGCGCCGAGCTCGACCGGGCCCCGCCGCCCGTTCAAAGCACGCCGGCCCCCCGCAGCCGGATCTGCGGCCGCGGCGGTCCGCCGAGGTACTGCGGCACGACCACGGACATCGAGCGGGGCTCGATACCGAGGCTCGCGAAGCCGTTCTCGCCGCAGATGCTTGCAACCGTCAGCGAGCGAAAGTTGTCGGCCGAGAACGGCTTGCCCGGCAACAGATAATCCCCGACCCAGGCCTGCAGTCGGCCGAGCGGCCGCGGCACGGGCAGGACGGCGCGACGCAGCCCGAGCTGCCGCTGCACGAAGCGGACCACGTCCTCGAGCGAGTAAATGTCCGGGCCGCACAGCTCGTACGTTCGCCCGTGCGTGTGGCTGTCCTCGAGCGCGGTGACGAACGCCTGCGCGACGTCGTCGACGAATACCGGTGACATCCGCGCATCGGCGCACGGTAGCGGCAGAACCGGCGAGAGCTTCAGCAGGCGTGCGAAGCGCGTCGTGAACGAGTCCGCCGGGCCGAAGATCGTCGACGGCTTGAAGATCGTGTACCGGATCTGGTCGCCGGCCTGGCTGCGAATGAGCTGCTCGGCCTGTCCCTTCGTTCTCAGGTAATGGCTCGGACCGCGCTCCGCGTTCGCCTTCAATGCGCTCATGTGCAGAAGCCGCGTCACGCCCGCGTCGTGGCACGCGCGCAGCAGCTTGGCGACGAGATCCACGTGCACGTGCCGGAAGCCGCGGCCGTCGTGGCCGCGCTCGTTGAGAATCCCGACGAGATTGACGGCGGCGTCTACCCCGTCGAGCAGGCGGGTCAGCGTGCGCTCGTCATGGACGTCCGCGCCGATCAGCTCGACGCCCGGGAACACGAGCAGATCCCGGTGACGCTGGCGGTTGCGCGTCGGGATCCTGACGCGGTAATCCGCCCTGACGAGATGGTTGACCAGCGTGCGCCCGACGAAACCGGTGCCGCCGAGAAGGCAAATGGTGCGAATCCGAGGCTTGACGGTCATTCGACTCCAAAAGAACGAGGACGGAAGGAACGGATGCGGGTCAGCGCAGCTCGACCGACAGCGTGCGACCGTCGCGGCGCACCTCGACGACGACGTCGGCCGCGCCTTGGACGATCGCCACGGCCTCCGGGAGCGTGTGCACGCGCCGGCTGTTGATGCGGGTGATCACGTCGCCGCTGCGCAGGCCTCGCTGCGCGGCGAGGCTCCCCTCCGCGACGCCCGTCACGAGGAGGCCGCCTTCGGTCGACGCGCCCTCCGCGACGACGAGATCGAGCCCGTTGAAGATCGGGTCGGCGGGTGCCTCGCCGGCCCGCGCGAAGATTTGATCGGCCTGGTCGGCCGCGCCGAGCGTGGCCTCGACGGTCTGCTCCCGCCCGTCCCGGAAGAACCCGACGGTGACCTGCTCACCGGGCGGAAGCAGGCCGATCGCATTGCGCAGTGACCCTGCGTCGTGAACCGCTTTGCCGTTCACGCTGATGATCACGTCGTCGGGCCGCAGCCCCGCTTTCGCGGCCGCCGAGTTCGGCGCCACCCGGCTCACCAGCGCGCCGCTCGTCTCGGCGAGGCCGTGAGACGCCGCGATCTCGGGCGTGACGCTGTTGATCACGACACCGAGCAGGCCGCGGCTGACGACGCCGTGCTCGATCAGCTGCTCCATCACGTAGCGCGCGAGGTTCACCGGAATCGCGAAGCCGATGCCGATGTTGCCGCCGCCGCGAGAAAGAATCGCCGAGTTGATCCCGATGAGCTCGCCCGTCAGCGACACCAGCGCTCCGCCGGAGTTGCCCGGATTGATCGAGGCGTCGGTCTGAATGTAGTCCTCGTATGCGGACGAGTACGGCGTGATGTTGCTGCGGCCGAGCCCGCTGACGATGCCGGACGTGACCGTGTGCGACAGCCCGAACGGATTGCCGATCGCGACGACGAAGTCGCCCACGCGCACGCCGTCGGAGTCGCCGAGCTCGATCTCGGAGAGCCCGTCCGCGTCGATCTGGAGCACGGCGATGTCGGAGTCCTCGTCCGTGCCGATCACGCGTGCCTCGAGGCTCCGGTCGTCGAACAACGTCACCGTGATCCGGTCGGCGTTCGCGACGACGTGGTGGTTCGTCAGGATGTAGCCTTGGCTCGCGTCGACGATGACGCCCGACCCCGCGCTCTGCACGGGCCGCCCGTTATCGGGGAAGAAGCGGCGGAAAAAAGGATCTTCGGCGAACGGGCTGTCCACCCTGAGCGTGCCGCTGACCGAGATGTTCACGACGGCCGGCGACACCTTCTCGATCATCGGCGCGAGGCTCGGGACCTGCTCGCTCGGCAGCTGTGCGCCGGCCAACGTCGCGATCGTCGCCAATACGACGAAGAGCGGACCGCGTATCACCCGGCCGGAAGCGATTCGACCGTCTCGATCGATCATAGCGCCTTTACCGTTGAGGACTGCCGAAGCACCCCGCGCGGGACGCGAGCGGCTCGAGGCCGGCGGGGCGAGCCGCCATTGTAAGGTCGTCGCCGGAAAACGCGTAATCGCGGCCGCCCCGCCGGCGCGCAAGCGTGCCCGCGACCCTCGATGCCGACGCCGTCTCTTGCGCCGCTCGGCTGTGGGCGAGCTGTGGGCGGACGGGGGATAGCCTGGGGAAGAGTGGTACACAAGATATTGGGCAACCGCTCGGCCGGCGGTGCCCGGGCCGAAGCTCGGCAGAACGCGGCCGACTTTCATATAAGCTACTGATTTTTATATGCTAATCATCGCCTGATCGCACGCGATCGCGCGCTTGACAGCGTGCTGCCGGACGCCTACTCTACGATTTGACGACACAACATCTTGTGTCGCTCCACTTCGGTAAGCAGTCGATCCGAGGGCTTTCGTGCGCCCGGGGGAGGTTTTTGCGCCACGAAACGCCGAGCGGCCCGAGTGACCGGGCCGAGCCGTTTTCGAATCCTTGGGGGGCGGGCGTCTTCAGGGACAAGGGTGCGAGACAATCATGAGCATGGCATTCGACGTGAAGGCGACGCGCCTCGCGGATATCCCGCTGCAGGAAGCATCGCTCGACATCTGGGACACGAAGTACCGGCTGAAGACGAAGGCCGGCGAGCCCGTCGATCGCGACATCGAGGCGACGTACGAGCGCGTCGCCCGGGCCCTCGCGGACGTCGAGGCGCCGGAGAAGCGCGACGAATGCTACCGGAAGTTCCTGTGGGCGCTTCGGCGCGGCGCGATTCCGGCCGGCCGCATCATCTCGAACGCGGGCGCCGAGGCACACAAGCCGGCGACGTCGACGATCAACTGCACGGTATCGGGCACGATCCACGACTCGATGCACGACATCCTCGACAAGGTGCACGAGGCGGGGCTCACGCTGAAGGCTGGAAGTGGTATTGGCTATGAATTTTCGACGCTGCGTCCGCGCGGCGCCTATGTCTCCGGCGCGGGCGCGTACACGTCCGGCCCGCTGTCCTTCATGGACATCTACGACAAGATGTGCTTCACGGTGTCGTCGGCCGGCGGCCGCCGCGGCGCGCAGATGGGCACGTTCGACGTCGGCCACCCCGATGTGCTCGACTTCATCCGCGCGAAGCGCGAGGACGGGCGGCTTCGTCAGTTCAACCTGTCGTTGCTGATCACCGACGAGTTCATGCAAGCCGTCAAGGAAGACAAGCCCTGGCGGCTCGCATTCCCGCTGACGCGGCAGGAGGTCGAGGACGACGGCGTCGATCTCGACGATCCCGAGCGCGTCGTGTGGCGCGAGTGGCCGATCACCGAAGGTTACGTTTGCAACGAGCAGGGCTTCGTCGCGTGCAAGGTCTATCGCACGCTGCCGGCGCGGCGGCTATGGGACCTGATCATGTCGTCGACGTACGACTTCGCCGAGCCGGGCTTCGTGCTGATCGATCGCGTCAACGAGATGAACAACAACTGGTGGTGCGAGAACATCCGCGCCACGAATCCATGCGTCACGGCCGACACGTGGGTGCACACCTCCGCCGGTCCCCGTCAGGTGCGGGAGCTGATCGGGACGCCGTTCGTCGCCCGGGTGCAGGGCCGGGATTGGACGAGCGGGGCGGAGGGCTTCTTTTACACGGCCACGAAGCCGGTCGTGCGCATCGCCACGGCCGAAGGCTACGCGCTGCGGCTCACGGCGGACCATCGCGTGCGGTGCGTCACCGGCCCCGCGCCGTGGTCGGCCGAGACCGAATGGCGGGCAGCCGGCGAGCTTCGCCCCGGGGACCGGGTCCTGCTGAACGATCACCGCGCCGCTCCGCATTGGAAAGGCGCGCACGGCTTCGACGAGGGCTATGTCGTCGGGCTCTTGATCGGCAACGGCGCGATCGACGGCGCCGAGGCCGTGCTCGCCGTCCGCGAGCCCGAGTCCGCCGTCAATTCAGGTGTCGGGCAGAGCGGTGCCGAGAGCGTGATGAACGCCGCGCTCGCGGCAGCTTCGAAGCTCGAGCCCTGCGGCGGATGGTATCGGGCGGGCGCGCCCGGCGAATATCGGTTGCGGCTCGGCGCGTTGCAGGGTCTCGCGGCCGATCTCGGCCTGCGGCACGGCACGAAGACGATCACGCCGGAGATGGAGCGGGCGTCGAGCGGGTTCTGCCGCGGCATGCTGCGCGGGCTCTTCGACGCCGAGGGCGCCGTGCACGGCACGCACGCGCGCGGCGTCTCGGTGCGCCTTGCGGGGCCCGATCTCGAATCGCTCCGGGCCGCGCAACGGATGCTGCTTCGGCTCGGCATCGCGAGCCGGATCGAAAGCGCCGCCGCGGGCTCCTGCGCCGAGCACGAGCTCGTGATCGGCGGCGAGAACCTCGTCGCTTTCCGCGAGCTCGTCGGCTTCGCCGACGAGGGCAAGGCCGCGCGTCTCGGCTGGGCGGTCGGCGCATACCGCCGCACGCTCATCCGCGAGCGCTTCGAAGCCACGGTCACGGAGGTGCGCGCGGACGGCGTCGAGCCCGTTTACGACGTGCAGGTTCCCGGCCGGAACGCGTTCGACGCGAACGGCCTCGAGGCGCACAACTGCGGCGAGCAGCCGCTGCCTCCCTACGGCGCTTGCCTGCTCGGCTCGGTCAATCTCACGAAGTTCGTCGTCGCGCCGTTCACGGAGCGGGCCTACTTCGACTGGGAAGAGTTCCGGGAGGTCGTGAAGGTCTTCACGCGGATGCTCGACAACGTCGTCGAGATCAACGGCCTGCCGCTCGACCCGCAGCGCAGCGAGATTCAGCGCAAGCGCCGGCACGGCATGGGCTTTCTCGGCCTCGGGTCGACGATCGCGCTGCTCGGCATGCGCTACGGCTCCGCGGAGTCGGTCGAGTTCACCGAGCGCGTCTCGCGCGAGCTCGCGATCGCCGGGTGGCAGACCGGCCTTGCGCTGTCACGCGAGAAGGGCATGGCGCCGATCCTCGCGGAGACCTTCGTCGTGGACGAGGAGATGCTGCGCAAGCGCCCGGAGATGGCCGCCGACGGCTGGAAGGCCGGCGACGAGATCCCGGGGCGCGTCCTGCACGCGCGCTACAGCCGGTACATGCAGCGGCTGCGCGAGATCGAGCCCGAGCTCGTGGAGGCGCTCGAGGAGCACGGCGCGCGCTTCACGCACCACAGCTCCATTGCGCCCACGGGCACGATCTCGCTGTCGCTCGCGAACAATGCGAGCAACGGCATCGAGCCTTCGTTCGCGCACCATTACTTCCGCAACGTGATCCGCGCAGGACGGAAGACGAAGGAGAAGATCGACGTCTTCTCGTTCGAGCTGCTGGCATACCGGGAGCTCGTGAACCCGCAGGCGATGCCGGGGTCGGACGATCCCGCGAAGAAGCTGCCGGACTACTTCGTGAGCTCGGAGGACATCACGCCGAAGGAGCACGTCGACATCCAAGCGGCGGCGCAGAAGTGGATCGACTCCTCCATTTCGAAGACCGCCAACGTGCCGACGGACTACCCGTACGAGGATTTCAAGGACATTTATCTCTACGCGCACGAGAAGGGGCTGAAGGGATGCACCACGTTCCGCTTCAATCCCGAAGCGTTCCAGGGCGTGCTCGTCAAGGAGAAGGATCTGAAAAGCACGACTTATCGCTTCACGCTCGAGGACGGCACCGTCGTCGAGGCGAAGGGCGACGACGAGATCGAGTACGACGGCGAGGTGCACACCGCGGCGAATCTGTTCGACGCGCTGAAGGAAGGCTACTACGGCAAGTTCTAGGCGGTCCCGCGGCGGGCGCCCGGAGGCAAGCTCGATGGCACGCATCAAGATAGACAAGAAGATCGTCAAGTACGCGGTCGCGAAGCCCGAGGCGGAGCCGCGTGAGCCGCGCGAGGACGCGGCCGCGCCGGATGCGTCGCAAAGCGACGCCAAGGTCATCCGGATGCACGAGAAGCTCGAGCGTCCGGAGGTGCTCATCGGCTCCACGTACAAGGTCAAGACGCCGGTCTCCGATCACGCGATGTACGTGACGATCAACGACATCGTCCTCAACGAAGGCACGAAGCACGAGCAGCGAAGGCCGTTCGAGATCTTCATCAACTCGAAGAACCTCGATCACTACCAATGGATCGTCGCGCTCACCCGCATCATGTCGGCGGTGTTCCGCAAGGGCGGGGACGTGACGTTCCTCGTCGACGAGCTGAAGGCCGTGTTCGATCCGCGCGGCGGCTACTGGCAGCCGGGCGGAAAGTTCATGCCGTCGATCATCGCGGAGCTCGGGCACATCGTCGAGCGGCACCTGATCGGGATCGGTCTGCTGAAGCCGCCGGAGCCGAGCCCCGAGCAGCTGAAGTTCCTGAGCGAGAAGCGCGCGGAGTTCGAAGCCCGCGGCGTGCAGCAGGACGCGTTCGCGGAGGGGGCGTTCCCCGAGGGCGCGCAGCTCTGCACGAAGTGCAATACGGCCGCGGCGGTCATGCTGGACGGATGCATGACTTGCCTGAACTGCGGTTACTCGAAGTGCGGCTGAACAGGGACGTAGGGCGGCAGTAGCCGCCCCGCTCGGCTTGCAGGTCCGCCGTTTGGCCCGCCTGAGACCACAATAAGGGCGGGCCTTTTTTTCGCCCGTGACATCGCGGACGGCGGATCGGCGAAGAGCGGTTGCGGGTAGGGCATCGCAGTGGGCGTGCGGCGAAGAGGGGCTGCGGATAGGGCACCGCGGCGGGCGTGCGGCGAAGAGGTCGCGGAAAGCGCACCGCGATGGGCGTGCGGCGATGTGTGGCTTTGCGAGACACGCCGGAAGTGCGTCCCTGCGGCTCGTCTGCGGCCCTCCCTGGCCGCAGACGGTCTCGCAAAGCCACACATCGCCACACGCCCTCGACACCGACCCGCGAGCGTCGACGCCCTCGTTCCGAAAGCGATGCGCATTCCGATCTGCTGCCGCCATCCGGCACGGACGTGAAGCGCCACGTTACGTCAGCGGCGCAAGCTTCACTTCTCGACCCGCCAACGCTCGCCATCTGCGGTGCCGCTCGACACGTCGTCTTCAACCTCACCGACCCTGTGACGTCGACGGGAGCGGGGCGGCGGCAGGGGGTTTCAGCGGCCGTCTGCGGCCAGGGAGGGCCGCAGACGAGCCCGAGGGACCGACTTCCGGCGTGCCGCTGAAAGCCCCTGCTGCCGACCCGCTCCATTGCGGAACGCGGCGTGAGTCGTTCCGCGGTGACGCGGCCGAATCGAGGGCACGCTAGAATGGGCGCGGCTCGGCAGCGCGGGTGACGGCGAAGTGACGATCTCGGTTCCTGACTTTTCGGCGTTGCGCGTCCTCGTCGCCGGCGACGCGATGCTCGACGAGTACTGGTTCGGCGACACCGGCCGAATCTCGCCCGAGGCGCCCGTCCCCGTCGTCAGGACCGTCTCCGCCGAGCAGCGCCCGGGCGGCGCGGCGAACGTCGCGTTGAACCTCGCCGCGCTCGGGGTTGCCACCTCGCTCGCCGCGATCGTCGGCGCGGACGAGCGCGGGCGTCATCTCGCGTCGCTGCTCGAGCAGCGCAACGTGCGTTGCCGGTTCGTCTTCTCCGCCGATGCGCCCACCGTCCACAAGCTGCGTGTGCTCGCTCGCAACCAGCAGTTGATCCGCCTCGACTCGGAGCTCTCGCTCGCGCCGGCGGCCGGGGATCTCGTGCCGCTGGTCGAGGCCGCGCTCGGCGAAGCCGACGTCGTCGTCCTCTCGGATTACGCGAAAGGAACGTTGAGCCGCGCGCCGGAGCTCATCGCGCTCGCGAAGCGGCGGGGATTGCCGGTGCTCGTCGACCCCAAAGGCGAGGATTTCGCGCGCTACCGCGGCGCAACGGTGCTGACACCGAATCAAGGCGAGTTCCGCGCGGTGGCGGGACCGTGGTCGAGCGAGGCGGAGTTCCTGCGGAAGGGCGAGGCGCTCCGCGATGCTCTCGGGCTCGACGCGCTGCTCGTCACCCGCGGCGAGCGCGGCATGGCGCTCTTCGAGCGGGGCCGCAAGCCCCTTCTGCTCGATGCCGAGGCGCGCGAGGTCTTCGACGTCACCGGCGCCGGCGACACCGTGATCGCCTCGATGGCGGCCGCGCTCGGCGCCGGGCTTCCCGCCGCGGAGGCCGCGGAGCTTGCGAACCTCGCGGCGGGTCTCGTCGTCGGCAAGATCGGCGTCGCGACGGTCAGCCGCGCGGAGCTGCGCCTCGCGCTGCATCGCCGCGGCAGCGGCGGGCGCGGGCTCGTGACCGCAGACGAGCTCGTCGAGCTCGTGCGCGAGGCGAAGGCGCGCGGCGAGCGGGTCGTGATGACGAACGGCTGCTTCGACATCCTGCACGCGGGGCACGTGGCGTATCTCGAGGAGGCGAAATCGTTCGGCAATCGGCTGATCGTCGCGGTGAACGACGACGATTCCGTGAGGCGGCTCAAAGGGCCTTCGCGGCCCGTCACGCCGCTCGAGGACCGAATGGCGGTCCTCGCCGGGCTCGCGGCGGTCGACTGGGTCGTGCCGTTCGCGGAGGACACGCCCGCCGCGCTGATCGGGCGCCTGCTGCCGGACGTGCTCGTGAAGGGCGGCGACTACCGTCCGGAGGACATCGCGGGCGGCGCCGCCGTGCTCGAGCACGGCGGCGAGGTGCGTGTCGTCAGCCTCAAGGAGGGCCGCTCCACGAGCGCGGTGATCGCGACGATCCTCGCCTCGCGTTGATGCCCGGCTACTGGACCAGCCAGGAGTCGATGAGCTCGATGTCCTCCACGGACAACGACCCTGCCGCCTGCTTCAGCCTCAGCGTGTTCAGAATGTAGGCGTAACGCGCCTGCGCGTAGTTCGTCTGCGCGAGCCGCACCTGCTCTTGCGCGATGCTGACGTCCACCGACGTCTGCGTGCCGACCTCGAATCCCGCCTCGATCGCGGCGAGCGCCGTCTCCGCCGACCTCACCGCCTGCTGAAGCGCCCGCACCTGCGAGATCGACGAGATCACGCCGAGATAGGAGTCGCGCGTGAGCCGCTCCGTCTCGCGCGCAACCCGCTCGACCGCCTCCAGCGACGCGCGGTGCTGATACACCGACTGGCGGATCCGCGACGAGTTGAGGCCGCCGGTGAAGAGCGGGATGCGAAAGTCCAAGGACCAGTTATAGCCTTCCGATCCCTGGGTCGAGAAGGCCGGACGATTGTCGCCGCCCACCTCTCGAGTCAGCCGGCGCGACTCGCTCTGATTGTCCTGCCATCCGGACGAGAACGACACGGTCGGCAGCCGCGCCGAGCGCGCGATCCTGATATCGTCCTGGGCCACGTCGGCGGCAATCCGTGCGGCGATCAGCGCGAGATTCTGCTCGAGAGCCGCTTCTACCCACTCGTCGGCGCTTGCAGGATCGGGCTCGACGAGCGGAATCTCGTCCTCAGGGCTCGCGAGATCGGTGACGTACTCGCCGATGATCTCCCGCAGCTGCTCCTGAGCGGTCGCCAGCAGGCGCTGTGCCTCGATCTCTTGTGACACCGACTGATCGAAGTTCGCCTGAAGCTGCTGGACGTCCGTGATCGCGATCAGTCCGACGTCGTAGCGCCGCTGCGCCTGCTCGAGCTGGCGCTCGAACGCCTGGCGGGAGGCTTGCTGCGCCTCGAGCGTGTCCTCGGCCGCGAGCACGTTGAAGTACGCCTCCGAGACGCGCAGAAGCAGATCCTGCTTCGCGATCTCGAACTCGGTCTCGGCCTGCGCGACGAGCTTGTCCGCCTGCTTCAGCGTGACGAATTGCCCCCAGTCGAAGACAGTCTGCGAAATGTTCACGTTCCAGTTCGTGCTGTCGTTCTCACGCTCCGACGAAATGAAGTTCGGATTCGGCTCTCCGGTCTGAAAGTCGATCGGAGGGTTCGGATCCTCGCTGTGGCTGAAAGAGGTGGACGCGCCGAGTTGCAGGCTCGGGAGCAGCTGCGACCGCGCCTGCGGGCGCACCTCGGAGCTCGCGAGAAGACGCGCTTCCGCCTCCTGAATCGCCGGGTCGTTCTGCAACGCACGCTGGTAAATCTCCATGAGGCTTTCCTGCCCGAAGGCCGCAGGAGCCGCGACCGCGAGCGAGGCGCCCGCGCAGAGTAATCGGATGGTGTGCCGCATCATGATCGGTTCCCCAGTCTCGTTGTGTTGACGGCCCCTCTCGGGCCACCGCTTCAGTAGCGCCGGACGTTCGGATCGAGCTCGCGCGACCAGGCGTCGATGCCGCCTTCGAGGTTGTAGACTCCTTCGAACCCGTTTGCCGCGAGGAACTCGGCGACTCTTCGGCTGCGGGCTCCCGCCTTGCAGAACACGACGATCGGCTTGTCCCGCGGCAGCTCGTCGAGCCGCTGCGGGACTTCCCGCATCGGAATGTGCCGCGCATCGGGGATGGCCGCTTCCTCGAGCTCCGCAGGCTCGCGCACGTCGAGCAGCACGATGCTGCCGGCTCCAGGCTCGCCGGGCCAACGGCGGGCGAAGTCCGTCGGAGTCAACTCGGGCACTTCAGGCATCGCGCGCGCCCGCTGGTTACAGAACGAACGGCTCAGGCCGCTCCGCGTGGATCAGAGGCGTAAGAACGGTTTCGAACAGGCTTTCTTCGGTCCACCGCCCGTTCGCGTGCATCGTGACGAGGAGCGCCTCCATGACGGGCGCCCGACCGACGACGATGAACAAGCGGCCGTCGGGCCGCAGCATGCGAATGAAATGCTCGTCGAGCACGGGCACGGATCCCGTGACGGCGATCGCGTCGAACTCGTTGCGGAACGGCAGCGCCATCGCGTCGGCCGTGTCGACTTCCACGTTCCGAACGTGCTGCTCGATCAGCTTCTCGCGTGCCGCGTCGACGAAATCGCGGTAGTAGTCGACCGTGACGACGCGCTCGGAGAGGCGAGCCAGGCAGGCGGCGAGGTAGCCGCTTCCCGTCCCGACCTCGAGCACCCGATCCGTGGGCTCGAGCCGCAGCGCCTGCAACAGACGGCCCTCGATCTTTGGAGCCATCATGTGCTGCCCGTGGCCGAGCGGAATCTCCGTGTCGGCGAAAGCGAGCTCCCGATAAGCAGGCGGAACGAAGCGCTCGCGCGGCGTGCCGCCGAGCGCGGCGAGGACGGCGTCGTCCAGCACGTCCCATGCGCGGATTTGCTGGCGCACCATCTGCGCTCTGGCCGTCTCGATATCGAGTTCTACGTTCATCCTTGCAGCGTTTACGAAGGGGGTGGCTTCGAAAAAGGCCGGTAAGCGTAACGGAGTTTATCGAAGCCCGACAAGGCGGAGTCTCAAGAATTATAGTCAAATCCGCCAGATCCGAGACGGAGCGTGAGTTATCGTAGTATCCGTAAAACAAAAGGCTACGCCCCGCCGGGGTGCTCGAAGCGAGCGCCGAGCCCGGCGTTCCCCCGGGGCACGACAACGACGCCGCCGCCGCAGCGGACGGCTTATAAGAACAAAGGGGCGCCATCCTGTTGGCAGCAAGGACAAGGCCTGCGACGCCCGCGAGCGACCGGCACGCGCCCGTGAAGAACGGGCGTGCGGCTTCGACGGGTTCCGCGGAGGCGCGGGGCGGACCGGCGTGAACGGCTTCGACGCGAATCTGCTGTGGATTGCCGCGGCGGCCGGGCTGCCCGCCGTCGCGGTCACGGCCGCCGTCGCGGTCTGGGTCGCGCGGCGTCCTTTGCATGCCGAGATCGAACGGCTGAAGGACGACGTCCACGACCTGCTGGCCCAGCAGTCGGCCGAGAAGCGGCTCACGGTGAACGGCCGGCGCAGCGCATTCGTCGACATCGCCGCGAGCGTGAACAGGCTGCTCGACCGCGCCGAGGAGACGGCCGACGCGAAGCCGAGCGGCGTGCCGCTGTTCGACACGCTCGCCGATACGCTGCCCGAGATCACCGTCGTGCACACGCACGCGATTCTGTTCGCGAACCACGCGGCCGGAGAGCTGTTCGGCGTGCCGGCGAGCGCGCTCGTCGGCAAGCCCGTCACCGATCTGCTGCGCCCCGCTTACCGCGCGATGATGCGCAAGCACGTGGACGAGAATCTCGAAGGCGACGCGCCGCTCGAGCCGCTCGAGGTCCAGCTGATCAGCGGGGACGACCCGGGGCTGTGGGCGGAGCTCTACAGCCGGCGCGTCACGTGGGAGGGGCAGTCCGCATTCCTCACCGTCGCGCGCGACGTCAGCCAGCGAAAGAGCATCGAGGCGTCGCTCGGCCGCAGCAAGCTCGAAGCGAGGATCACGCTCGAGTCGATCGGCGAAGGAGTGATCACCACCGATGCCGGCGGCACGATCGACTACATGAACGAGGCGGCGGAGCAGCTGATCGGCACGACCCGCAGCGTCGCGATCGGCAAGCGGCTTCTCGAGCTGATCGCGTTGCTCGACGAGGTGGACCGCACGGCGCTCGGCGATCCGGTCCAGCAGTGCTTGAGCGAGCGGCGACGCGTGAATCTCGGCCGGCACGCGTTATTGATGAGCAAGCTGTCGGATCGCGAGTTCTCCACCGAGCTCACCGCCTCGCCGATTCGCGGGCCGGATCGGGAGATCGCGGGCTGCGTGATCATCTTTCACGACGTCAGCGAGCTGCGCGGGCTCGCGCGCGAGATGTCGTATCAGGCCACGCACGACCCGCTGACGGGGCTCGTGAACCGCGCCGAGTTCGAGCGGCGTCTCGAAACGGCGCTCAAGTCGTCGCGGTCCGACGCCGTCGGCCACGTCGTGAGCTACCTCGACCTCGACCGCTTCAAGATCGTAAACGACAGCTGCGGGCACATCGCCGGGGACAATCTGCTGAGGGAGCTCGCCGCGTTGTTGAGGCAGAAGGTCCGCGACTCGGACACCGTGGCGCGCGTCGGCGGCGACGAGTTCGCGATGCTTCTCGTCGGGTGCCCGCTGGAGAAGGCCCATCAGATCGCCGAGGACGTCTGCCGGTCGATCGCCGACTATCACTTCGCCTGGCAGGACCGCGTATTCGACATCGGCGTCAGCATCGGGATGGTCGAGGTCGGGCACGAGAGCGCGTCGGGCGAGGCCGTGCTGAGCGCCGCGGACTCGGCGTGCTACGTCGCGAAGCAGCAGGGGCGCGGCCGCGTGCACGTGTACTCCGCACGCGACGAGATCCTCGCCCGCGAGCGCGGCGAGATTCAGTGGCTGCAGAAGCTGCAGCGGGCCCTGAAGGAGAACCGCTTCGAGCTGCACACTCAGCCGATCATCGCGGTCGGCGGGCGGGTACCGAACGGACCGGCCGCCGAAGTGCTGCTGCGAATGCGCGACGAGGCCGACAAGCGGGTTCTCCCGGCGCAGTTCCTGCGCTCCGCCGAGCGGTACCAGCTGATGTCGCACATCGACCGTTGGGTCGTGCAGGCGGCGTTGGCGGCGATCGGCGGCGGGTCGCTGCATTTGCCGGAGGATCGGACCTGCAACATCAACCTGTCGGGCCAGACGCTCGGCGACGAAGATTTCCTCGAGTTCGTCGTCGACGTCCTCGACCACACGGGCGTGAGCCCGGCGCAGCTCTGCTTCGAGATTCGCGAGTCGGCCGTCGTGAACAACCTCGATCACGCGCAGCGCTTCATCGCGGTGCTGCACGGCATCGGCTGCCGCGTCGCGCTCGACGATTTCGGGAGCGGCATCGGATCGTTCTCGAATCTGAAGCGCCTGTCGCTCGACTATCTGAAGATCGACGGCCTCTATACCCGCAACCTCGCCGAGGACGGGGTGAACCGCGAGATGGTCGGCGCGATGGTGAAGCTCGCGCGCACGCTCGATTTCCGCGTCGTCGCGGAGCAGGTCGAGGACCAGGCGTCGTTCGAGGCCGCGCGCAGCCTCGGCGTCGACTTCGTCCAAGGCTACGTCATCGAGCGTCCCCGCCCGATCCACTGACTCCCGGCCGTTGCCCGGGGCGTTCCCGAAGACGCGAAGACCGGCTCACGGGGTGGCGCGGAGAACGCGAAGACCGGCTCACGGGGGTGGCGCGGGGAACGCGACGTAAGGGTCGCCTTTCAGCGGCACGCCGGAAATGCGTCCCTGCGGCTCGTCTGCGGCCGTCCCTGGCCGCAGACGGCCGCTGAAAGGCGACCCTTACGCCGCGTTCCCGAGACGTCTCCGCAACGTTCCGCTCGAAGACCTCTCCGTTCGACGCTTCCGCGTCGGTGAACGTGGAGGGTGCGCAGCGCCGTCTCCGGATCGGCGACGTCCGGGCAAGCCTATCTGCTTAGCGCATGCGGGCCCCAATGCCGCGATGACGTATCCGGGGGCGTGGGGCGATGGGGAGCTTTCCGAGACCGTCTGCGGCCAGGGAGGGCCGCAGACGAGCGGCAGGGACGCTCTTCCCGCGTGTCTCGGAAAGTCCCGCATCGCCCCACGCCCGTGCGACCACGTTTGATTCACGCCCCCACGCGCGCGCGACCACGTACGACCGCACGCCCGTGCGACCACATGAGCCGCGCCGCCGCGGCGGCAATGCGACGAGAGACGATCGGTCAGGCGATCAGCGGCACGACGAGCAGCGCGACGATGTTGATGATCTTGATCAGCGGGTTGATCGCCGGGCCGGCCGTATCCTTGTACGGGTCGCCGACCGTGTCGCCGGTGACCGCCGCCTTGTGCGCCTCGGAGCCCTTGCCGCCGAGGTTGCCGTCCTCGATGTACTTCTTCGCGTTGTCCCACGCGCCGCCGCCGGTCGTCATCGAGATCGCGACGAAAAGCCCCGTGACGATCGTGCCGAGCAGCACGCCGCCGAGCGCCTCCGGGCCGAGCAGCACGCCGACAATGATCGGCACGAGCAGCGGCAGCAGCGACGGCACGATCATTTCCTTGATCGCCGCTTTCGTCAGCATGCCGACGGCCTTCGAGTAGTCGGGCTTCGTCTTCCCTTCCATGATGCCCGCGATCTCGCGGAACTGGCGTCGCACCTCGTTCACGACGGAGCCTGCCGCGCGCCCGACGGCCTCCATCGCGAGCGAGCCGAAGAGATAGGGCACGAGGCCGCCGATGAACAGACCGATGATCACGCGATGATCGGAGAGGTCGAACGAGAGATCCTCGAGCCCTTCGTTCGCGAGGGTGTTCGTGTAGTCGGCGAAGAGCACGAGCGCGGCGAGGCCGGCCGAACCGATCGCATAGCCTTTCGTCACAGCCTTCGTCGTGTTGCCCACGGCATCGAGCGTGTCGGTGACGTTGCGTACCTCGCCGGGCAGCTCCGACATCTCGGCGATGCCGCCCGCGTTGTCGGTGATCGGGCCGAAGGCGTCGAGCGCGACGATCATGCCCGTCATCGACAGCATTGTCGTTGCGGCGATCGCGATGCCGTAGAGACCTCCGAGCGAGTACGAGGCCCAGATCGAAAGGCACACCGCGATCACGGGCAGCGCCGTCGCCTTCATCGACACGCCGAGGCCGGCGATGATGTTGGTCGCGTGCCCGGTCGTCGACGCGGCCGCGACGGTCTTCACCGGCTTGTAGTTCGTGCCGGTGTAGTACTCCGTGATCACGACCATCGCCGCGGTCAGCACGAGGCCGATCAGCGCCGCGAAATAAAGGTTCGTGGCGTCGTCGCCCATCATCGCCGCCGTGATCGGATAGAACACGACCGCCGCGATCACGCCGGAGACGATCACGCCCTTGTAGAGCGCGCCCATGACCTTGCCGCTGTTCGTGCTGACGAAGAACGTGCCGATGATCGACGCGATGATCGACACGCCCCCGAGCACGACCGGATAGAGCACGGCGTTCGCGCCGAGCTGCGCCGCGGTAAGCCCGCCGAGCAGCATCGTCGCGATCACGGTGACTGCGTAGGTCTCGAAGAGGTCGGCGGCCATGCCGGCGCAGTCGCCGACGTTATCGCCGACGTTGTCCGCGATCACGGCCGGGTTGCGGGGATCGTCCTCCGGGATGCCCGCCTCGACCTTGCCGACGAGGTCCGCGCCGACGTCGGCGCCCTTCGTGAAGATGCCGCCGCCGAGACGGGCGAAGATCGAGATCAGCGAGCCGCCGAACGCGAGGCCGACGAGGGCGTGCAGGATATCGTTCTGCTCCATCCCGAAGCCGCGCAGGATCGCGAAGTAGCCGGCGACGCCGAGCAGGCCGAGCCCGACCACGAGAAGGCCGGTGATCGCACCGCCTCGGAACGCGATCTTGAGGGCGGGGTTCACGCCTACCGTGGCCGCCTGCGCCGTGCGCACGTTGGCCCTGACCGAGACGAACATGCCGATGTATCCGGCGAGCCCGGAGAAGACCGCGCCGATCAGAAAGCCGAAGGCCGTGGCCCACGCAAGCGCGATGCCGAGCACGAGGAAGAGCACGACGCCGACGATCGCGATCGTGGAATACTGGCGGTTCATGTAGGCGCGCGCGCCTTCCTGAATTCCCGCCGCGATCTCCTGCATGCGCGCCGTGCCGGCCGACTGGGCGAGCACCCACCTCGCCGTGTACAGGCCATACAGCACGGCGAGGACCGCCGCTCCCAACGAGAGCCCTAAAGCCAGATTCGGATTCATTCCGTTCCTCCCGAAAAGCCGGCCGTCCCGTGCCGCGGGGCATGGCGCTCCGAGCCCGGACTCGACCTGCTGGAACCGTTCCTCGACCGCGGAGAATCGAGGCGGCGGGTATGCGCTCTTTATTCGTTTTCCGCGTGCCGCTCGGAGGCCGCGGACGGCGCCCGGGGCGCGAAAAGTCCGTTACTTTAGCACAAACTCGCGGCCGACCTTCCGATCCACGGCGCGGTTGCGCAGGGTGGCGTAATCGGGAAGCCCGCGCCGGTACGGCGGATAGTCTTCTCCCTGAATCAGCGGCTCGAGATAGCGGCGGCAAGCAGGCGTGATCGAGAAGCCGTCCTTGCCGATGAAGCGGCTCGGCATCTTCCTCTCGCGGTTCGCGACCCGGCCGAGCGCCACCCGGCCGATGCTCCAGCGGTACGGACGGTCGGACTTGCGCTCGATTATCGGCATCACGGCGTTTTCGCCGTCGAGCGCGAGCTCGACCGCGGCCTTGCCGACCGCGTAGGCCTGCTCGACGTCGACGCGCGAGGCGATGTGACGCGCCGAGCGCTGCAGATAGTCGGCGATCGCGTAGTGGTACTTCAGGCCGAGCTCGCTGCGGACCATGTCCGCGACGGTGGCTGCGACCCCGCCGAGCTGCGCGTGGCCGAATGCGTCGCGCGTCCCGGCCTCAGCGAGGAACCGGCCGTCGGCGTAGCGGGCGCCTTCCGAGACGACGGCCACGCAGTAATCGTATCGGCGCACGCTGTCGACCACGCGGTCGAGAAACGCCTGCTTGTCGAACGGCACCTCGGGGAAGACGATGACGTGCGGCGCATCCCCTTCGCCTTCTCCGGCGAGGCCCGCGGCCGCGGCGATCCATCCGGCGTGCCGGCCCATGACCTCGAGGATGAAGACCTTGGTCGAGGTTCTCGACATCGACGCGACGTCGAGCGCGGCCTCGCGCGTGGATACGGCGACGTATTTCGCCACGGAGCCGAACCCGGGGCACGTGTCGGTGAACGGCAGGTCGTTGTCGACGGTCTTCGGGATGCCGATGCACGTGATCGGGTACTTCAGGCGCTTGCCGATCTGCGAGACCTTGTGCGCCGTGTCCATCGAATCGCCGCCGCCGTTGTAGAAGAAGTAGCCGATGTCGTGCGCCTTGAACACTTCGATCAGCCGCTCGTACTCGGCGCGGTTCTCGTCGAGCCCTTTCAGCTTGTAGCGCGCCGATCCGAACGCGCCGCCCGGCGTGTGCCTCAGCGCCGCGATCGTGCGCGCGCTTTCGGCGCTCGTATCGATCAAGTCCTCGGTGAGCGCGCCGATGATGCCGTGGCGGCCGGCATAGACCTTGCCGATTCGGTCGCGATGCCGGCGCGCGGTCTCGATGACGCCGCAAGCGCTCGCGTTGATGACGGCGGTCACGCCGCCCGACTGCGCATAGAACGCGTTCCGCTTCACGTGGTCCTCCGTGAGAAAGGAAAACGGATCGGAGCCCTTTCCCGGCCGGGCAGCGGCACGGGTAGAGCGCCCGCGAGAACGAAGACGCCCCGTTCCGCCCGGGCTTTTTCTTGCCGCGCCCAGAATAACAAACGCGCGCCGTCGTTTGACGAACCCACCCACGGCCGCTAGCTTGTTGGGCTCGAACGAGCACTCCCCGGAGGTTTCGAAATGCGTATCGTCTTGCTTGGTGCTCCGGGATCGGGGAAGGGCACGCAGGCGAAGCGCCTCGAGGCGGAGCACGCTCTGCCGCAAATCTCGACGGGCGACCTGCTGCGCGACGCCGTGGCGAAAGGCACCGAGCTCGGGCGGCGGGCCAAGGCGGCGATGGACGCCGGCGAGCTCGTATCCGACGACATCGTGCTCGGGATGATCGAGGAGCGCATCGCCCGCCCGGACGCCGAGAACGGCTTCGTCCTTGACGGCTATCCCCGTAACCGCAGCCAAGCCGAGGACCTCGAGAACGTGCTCGGCAAGCGCGGCCTCGGGCTCGACGCGGCAGTCCTGATGGATGTCGACTTCGATGTCCTGATGAAACGGTTGACGGGGCGGCGCACGTGCTCGAAGACGGGCCGCCTGCTGAACGTTTACTTCTCGCCGCGGGAGGAGATCGACGCGTGCCTCGCCGCCGGCGGCGAGCTGCTCCGCCGCGACGACGACAACGAGGAGACGATCCGCAACCGCCTCGAGGTCTACCGCGAGCAGACCGCGCCCCTCGTCGACTACTACGCGGAGCGCGGGCTGCTGAAGCGCGTCGACGCGGAAGGCCCGGTCGACGACGTGTACGCGCGGCTGCGTGCGGCGATCGGGCTGAGCTGAGCCTTTTAGGGCGCGCCGGGCTACTTCGTAGCGGGCCCGAGAACCGGCTCGAGCACGGCCGCACGCCATCCGGAGACGAGCGGCGCGGGCGGGGCGCCGCCGAGCCAGGCGGCGAGCTCGCGGCGCGACGCGAGCACCTCCGGGAGGATGCCGAGCTCGAGCGCGCGCTCCTTCACGCGCGCCTGTAGCGCCTTCAACGCTTCCCTGTCGGGCCGCTCCGTCGGCGCGAGGCGCCGCAGCTCCTCGGCGACGTCGGCCGAATCGCGCGCGGCGAGCGCCGCGAGGATCTCGTCCCCGGAGCGCTGCGCGAGCCGCCGAGGCATGTCCGGGATCGCGGCGAGCTGCGTGCGGGTGCGGGGGCGCGCCTGAGCGATCCGTGCGAGGAGCTCGTCGCTCATGATCCAGCGCCGGGGCCGGTCGAGCCGCTGCGCCGCCCGCTCGCGCCATTTCACGAGCACGAGCGCGGCGGCCCGTTGGTCCTCCGCCAGATTGTGCACGCCCTTCAACCTTGCCCAGATCGGCAGCAGATCGTCCCGCGCCGCCTCGGCCAGGAGGCGCGCGCTGTCCTCGGCGGCCCACTCGACGCGTCCGAGCGCGGCGAGCTGCGCCTCGAGCCGCCGCAGGAGCGGCAAAAGGTAGCGCACGTCGTCGAACGCGTAGCGGATCGCCCCCTCCGGCAGGGGCCGCGCGCTCCAATCCGTCCGGGTGTAGCCTTTGCCGATGTCGACGCCGAGCACGGCGGCGAGCATCTCCTGCAGCCCGGTCTGAGCGCCGTGGCCGGCCAATGCGGCGGCGATCTGTGTGTCGATCAATCGGCGGGGGAGGATACCGGCCCGCTGGCGGATCACCTCGAGGTCCTGCCGGCCGCTGTGCAGCGCCCAGACGAGGTCGGGCCGGGCGAGGGCTTCGAAGAGCCGAGAGAGCTCGATGTCGGCGAGGCAATCGACGCACGCGACGAGGCTTTCCGTCGCGACCTGCACGAGGCACAGCTGGGGATAATACGTGCGCTCACGAACGAACTCGGTGTCGATCGCCACGATGTCCGCGCTTGCAACGGCGCCGCAGAGCTCGTCGAGCTCGGCGTCGCCGCCGATCAGCGTTTCCGTCCGCACGCAGTGTTCTCGCTCATTTTCCCGCTTCCGAAGCCTGGGTTATTATCGCGGCCCCTTCTCGTCGAAGACACTCGTGGCCTGCCCCGCAAGTCATTTCGCCGCGCCGCCACCGCCCGTCGGACGCCCGCGCACTGCGGACCGACCGGCGCGGCAGGGACCCGCGGGCGCCGGCGACCTCGAGCTTGGCCCCGTCCGCCGCGCGGCTTGAACGACTCGCGCCGTGTGGCCTCTTTGTCTCGCTTTCGTCGACATCGCGCTGCACCGCCGCGGCCCGCAGCATTTGCCGGCCTCGGAGTTTCTGCTCGGCCTCGTGCTCGCGGTGTATCTCGTGATCGGCCTGGCCGCGCTCCAATTCGGCTCCACCCTGTCGCGAGCCGTTTCGCTGCTGCTGTTCGACACGGCGGTCTATCTCGTTGCGATATGGGCCGTGCTCAAGCTGTTTCGCAGGCCCAGACGTTTCCTCCAGACCGCGACCGCCTTCGTCGGGACCGACGCGTTCCTCAACACGGTCGCGTTGCCCCTGATTTTTTGGGATGAATCCCTACAGGCGCCCCCGGATCAGCTCACGACCCCGCGCTTGCTGTTCCTGCTGCTCCTGATCTGGCACGTCGACATCGGGGGCTACATCCTCTCGAAGGCGGTCGAGAAGCCTTATATCGTCGGAGTATCTATCGTGATAGTGTACGTGCTGACTTCGATGCAGCTGCGCGAAACGCTATTTCCTCCAATCGGCTGATGCGCGTCCACATTCTGGGTATCTGCGGCACCTTCATGGGTGGCATTGCCGCGCTCGCGAAGGCAGCGGGGCACCAGGTCTCGGGTTCCGACCAGAACGTCTACCCGCCGATGAGCACGCAGCTGCGCAAGCTCGGCATCCGGCTTTCCGAGGGCTACGACGGCCGCCAGCTCAAGGACGACGTGGATTGCGTGGTCGTCGGCAACGTGCTGAGCCGCGGCAACCCCGCGATCGAGGCGTTGCTGAACTCCGGCGTCCCGTACTACTCGGGGCCTGAATGGCTCGCGGACAACGTGCTCAAGGACAAGTGGGTGCTCGCCGTCGCCGGCACGCACGGGAAGACGACGACCACGAGCATGCTCGCGTGGATTCTCGACTACGCGGGCCTCGACCCCGGCTTCCTCGTCGGGGGGATCCCGAACAATTTCTCGATCTCGGCAAGGCTCGGGCGCTCGAAGTACTTCGTCGTCGAGGCCGACGAGTACGACACCGCGTTCTTCGACAAGCGCGCGAAGTTCGTGCACTACCGGCCGCGGACTCTGGCCGTGACGAATATCGAATACGACCACGCCGACATCTATCCGGATCTCGACGCCATTCTGTGGCAATTTCATCAGCTGATCCGCACCGTGCCGAGCGAAGGGCTGATCACGTTGAGCGGGCACGATCCGAATGTCGACGCGCTGGTGTCGAAGGGCGTGTGGACGCCGGTGGAGACCTTCAGCGCGAGGGACGAAGCGGCGACGTGGTCGGCCGTCTACGACCTGATCGGGGCGAAGTCGCGGTTCAGCGTGTTCCGCCGAGGAGAGAAAGTCGGGCAGGTCGGATGGGCGCTGCTCGGCACGCACAACCTCGAGAACGCGCTCGCGGCTTTGAGCTGCGCCGTGCACGCCGGAGTCGGCCTCGACATCGCGCTCGAGGCGCTGTCTCAGTTCAAGGGCGTGAAGCGGCGCCTCGAGAAGCGCGGCGTGTTCCAAGGCATCACGGTCTATGAGGATTTCGCGCATCATCCCACGGCGATCAATTCGACGTTGGCCGCGCTGCGCAGCCAACAGCCGGATCGGCGTATCGTCGCGGTGCTCGAGCCGCGGTCGAATACGATGCGCATGGGCGTGCACCGCGATACGCTGCGTAAAGCCTTCGACGCCGCGGATCGCGTGTTCGTGCTTGCTTCCGGCGACCTCGACTGGCGGCCGGAGACGACCCTCGCGACGCTCGGCAGCAAGCTGTCCGTGTCGCTCCACGTCGAGGAGCTGGTCGAGTGGCTGCTGGAGGATCTCGCGAGCGGCGACCAGGTCGTGCTGATGTCGAACGGCAACTTTCAGGGCTTGCCGCGGTTGCTTCAGCAGGCGCTGCGCAGCCGCGAGGTCCGGCAAGCGAGCGCGTGACGCGCGCACCACCTGCGATGACGCCGGATGAGATTCCTCTGTTCCCGCTGAAGACCGTGCTGTTTCCGGGCGGTGTGCTGCCGCTCCGGATCTTCGAGCCGCGCTACCTCGACATGATCGGGCGGTGCATGAAGCATCGGCAGAACTTCGGCGTGCTGCTGATCGTCGAAGGATCGGAGGTGGGTCCCGCGCGCACCGCGGATGTCGGCACGCTCGCGGAGATCGTCGACTGGCATCAAGAGTCCGACGGCTTGCTCGGCGTCACGGTCGCCGGACGCGAGCGCTTCGCGCTGAAGCACACGTCGCTGCGCGACGACAGGCTTTACGTCGGCACGGTCAGCGTGCTCGAAGCGGAGCCGCGGCACGCGTTGCCGATCGAGTATCTGTATCTCGCGAAGCTGTTGAAGCAGGTGCTGCCGCGGATCGGCGGCAGCTACCGGCACCTGAACGAGGACTACGAGGACGCGACCTGGGTCGGCTATCGGTTGGCCGAGGTCTTGCCGCTGTCGCTCGAGGACCGGCAAGCCTGCCTCGAGATGGAAGATCCGCTCGCCCGGCTCGAGAAGCTGAGCGGGACGTTCAACTGAAACTCACTAGAAGTGACCACGGTCGGTCGGAATGGACGCGGTAGAAACGACGACATTGAAGCGGTACATGTGCCTCATCTGCGGCTTCGTCTACGACGAGGCCGAGGGCCTTCCCGAAGAAGGCATCGCGCCGGGTACGCGCTGGGACGACGTGCCTCTGTCCTGGCGGTGCCCGGATTGCGGCTCCGGGAAGGAAGATTTCGACATGATCGAAATCTAGTATCGGGTCAGTGCACGGGCTCGACGCCGAGCCCGCGCGCACGAAGCAGCTCCGGTACGTTGTGCTCGCCCACGAGGTGCAGTGCGCCGACGACGATCAGATGACCGCCGCCCGCGTCGAGAAGCCGCTCGATGTCGTCGATCCAGGCTTCGTTGCGCTCGACGACGAGCGCATCGTACAGGGTCGGGAACGCATCGAACTCTTCCGATAGCCCGGCGGCGAGGGTCTCGAGGCGGCCGTCCCGCCATGCGGTCGCCAGCTCCCGAAGGCTCGCGTCCGCGTCGTCGAGCTCTTCGAGCGTTTGCTCGAGCACCGCTTGCTGATCGCGCGGGGACAGCCGGTCGAAGACTTGGACCTGCGCCTCCACCTGCTCGAGCCCGAGCACGTCCTTGCCGTCGCGTGCCGCGCGTTCGAGGAGGTAGCGCTCGATGCCGGCCTCCGGACGGTAGCCGTGCTCCGCCATCTGCCGCTGCAGCAGCGTCAGCGCGACGAGCCACGGCTCGTAGCGCCTGAACGGGCCGAGCGCGAGCCCGAGCTCGCGGGCCGCTGCCTGCGTTCGCGCATAGACGTCCGGCGTGACCCGCTGCTCGAGCGAGACGCCGTCGGGCAGCAGCGCTGCCGCGGCGAACGCCGCCTGCGCCGCACCGGGGTCGAGGTCGTCGAGATCGATCTCCATCACGAGCGCGTGCGCCCGCGAGTAGAGGTCGTCGACGAGAGGCGGCAGCGGATAGTCCTCGTCCGTCAGATAGTGGACGGAGCCGAGGAGCCACAGCTCTTGCCCGGCCGGGCCGCGCACCACCCAGGCCGGCGGGGCTGCCAAGGCCGACGGAGCGGCCAGCGCGGCAAGCAGCGCGAGCCCTAGAGTCAGGCCGCGGGAACGGCGATCCATTCGACCTCGGTATCGATCGCGCCGTCGTCGCGGAGCTCGAGCCAGCGCAGCCCCGGTGGACGATGATCGAGTGCGAAGAAGTCGCTGTCCGGAAGGAACTGCGAGCACGTCGACGGCGTGCTGATGTAGCGAACGCCGCGGCGCTCGCGATCGGTGGCCTGGTGCACGTGGCCGCAGACGACGCCGCGAACCTGCGGGTGCGCGTCGACGACCGCGAGGAATGCCGCCGCGTCGCGGAGCGCGACGCCGTCGAGCCAAGTGCTGCCCACCGGCAACGGATGATGATGCATGCAGATCAGCACGTGCTGGCGCGCGTGTGCCTTCAACGCGGCCGCGAGCGCATCGAGCCGCGCCTTCCCGAGGCCGCCGGCGTCCTCGCCGGTCAGGAACGTGGAGAGGAGAATCAGCGACCAGCCATCGAAGCGCGCCTCTCCGCCGACCTGAAACGGCGGGCGGCACAACCGGTCCGCCATCAGCGCCGGGTCGTCGTGATTGCCGGGGATGCAAAGAACGGGCAGCCCCAGCGGCTCGAGGGTCGAGCGAAAGCGGTCGTAGCCGGCGCGGCTCTCGTCCTGCACGACGTCGCCGGTGACGAGGATCGCGGCCGGCGGCCAGCGGCTCGATCGGCGCGCGTGCTCGATCACGGCGACGAAGGTCTCATAGGTCGGCACGCCGCGCATTCGGCTGTCCGCCGCAGCGTGGAGGTGCGTGTCCGTGAGGTGCAGCAGGACCAGCGGCGGTCTGTGACTCATTCGGCGACCGAAAGGCGGGACCGGGCGAACGATGATACTCAATCTGCCGCCGGCGTTTCTGGCGATTCGTCACGAGACGGCGCCAAGTTGCGTGATCCGTAGCCGTTAAGCGACAATCGCGGGCTTTCTCCCCCTCCCGTATTGCCGACGAGCGACGACCACCAGATGGCATCGACCGGAGAGAACCGACCGGCGGATCCGGCTGCGGCGTCCGGCGGTCGTTCGGACGCGTCCCGCCGACGCCTCGCGAACGCCGTGCGCATGCTCGCCGTGGACGCCGTCGAGCGCGCGAAGTCCGGCCACCCCGGCATGCCGATGGGCATGGCGGACATCGCCGAGGTGCTGTGGAACGACTACCTTAAGTTCAATCCGGCGAACGGGGAGTGGCCCGATCGCGACCGTTTCGTGCTGTCGAACGGGCACGGCTCGATGCTGCTCTACGCCGTCGCCTACCTCACGGGGTACCCGCTCGGGATCGACGAGATCGAAGCCTTCCGGCAGCTCGGCTCGCGCACGGCCGGCCATCCGGAGCGCGATCTCGCGATCGGCATCGAGACCACGACCGGGCCGCTCGGGCAGGGGCTCGCGAACGCAGTCGGCATGGCGATCGCGGAGAAGCTGCTCGCGGCCGAGTTCAACCGCCCCGGCCACGAGATCGTGGACCACTACACGTGGGTGTTCCTCGGCGACGGCTGTCTGATGGAAGGCGTGTCGCACGAGGCGTGCTCGCTCGCCGGCACGCTTCGGCTCGGGAAGCTCATCGCGCTCTGGGACGATAACGGAGTCTCGATCGACGGTCCCACGGCGGGTTGGTTCACCGACGACACGCCCGCGCGCTTCCGCGCGTACGGGTGGCACGTCGTCGACGCCGTCGACGGTCACGATCCGGCCTCGATCCGGGCGGCAATCGACGCGGCCCGAGCGGAGCGCGACCGGCCGTCGCTGATCTGCTGCAAGACGACGATCGGCTGGGGCGCGCCGACGAAGCAGGGCACCGCCGCGACGCACGGCGCGCCGCTCGGGCCCGACGAGGCCGCGGCCACGCGGCGGAATCTCGGCTGGGAGCACCCGCCGTTCGTCGTCCCGGACGACATCCGCTCCGCATGGAACGCGGCAGCCCGGGGACGGCGCGCCGAAGCCGAGTGGCAGGCCCGCTTCGAGCGCTACCGCGCCGAATATCCCGATCTCGCCGCCGAGCTCGAGCGCCGGATGAGCGGGGAGCTGCCCGCGGCGTGGGACGAGATCGCCGCGAACGTCACGCGGGAGATCGCGGCCGAGGGCAAGGCGGCCGCGACGCGCGTGGCCTCGCAGCGCGCGCTCGAGGGCTTTGCGCCGCATCTGCCGGAGCTGCTCGGTGGCTCCGCCGATTTAACGGGCTCGAACAACACCCTACATTCGGGCTCGAAGCGGATCGGTCCATCGAACGAGGGCGGCGATTATCTGCACTACGGCGTTCGCGAATTCGGGATGGCCGCGATCATGAACGGGGTCGCGCTGCACGGCGGGTTCATCCCCTACGGAGGGACGTTCCTCGTCTTCTCCGACTATGCGCGTAACGCGCTCCGGCTCGCCGCGCTGATGGGAATTCGCAGCATCTTCGTGCTCACGCATGATTCGATCGGCCTCGGCGAGGACGGTCCGACGCATCAGCCGATCGAGCACCTCGCGAGCCTGCGGGCGATGCCGAACATGACCGTGTGGCGGCCCTGCGACGCGGTCGAGACCGCTGCGGCGTGGCGCGACGCGATCGAGCGCCGGAACGGCCCCACTTGCCTCGTGCTGACTCGTCAGACCGTGCCCCATCTTGCGCGCACCGAGGATCAGATCGAGCTGATCCGCCGCGGCGGCTACATTCTCTCGAGCGGCGCCGACGAGCCTCGCATCGTGCTGATCGCCACGGGCTCCGAGGTCGCGCTCGCCGTCGCGGCAGCGGACGAGCTGCGCGCTTCGGGCGTCTCCGCGCGGGTCGTGTCGATGCCGTGCGCCGAGGCGTTCGACCGGCAGCCCGAGGAGTACCGGTCCCACGTGCTGCCGCCGTCGGCTGCCCGCGTCGTGATCGAAGCCGGCGCGACTCAGAGCTGGTGGCGATACGTCGCGGGTCACGGCGACGTCGTCGGCGTCGACCGCTTCGGCGCATCGGGCCCGGGCAAGGAGCTGTTCGAGCATTACGGATTGACGATCGAGCGGATCGTGGCCGTCGCGCGGCGTTTCGTTTAGCGAAAGGGCGCGATCCCCTTTCGGCGCGGCTCTCCCGAGGCGATACGGATATACTCGAGAAAGGGGCCTGACCCCTTTTTCTTTTCAGGAGGAAAGGCAGACATGCCCGTCAACGTAGCGATCAATGGTTACGGCCGGATTGGCCGGATGACCCTGCGCGCGCTCTACGAGAGCGGGCGCCGCAACGAGCTCTCGGTCGTCGCCGTCAACGATCTCGGCGACGCGGCCACGAACGCTCATCTCACGCGGTACGACTCGGCTCACGGCCCGTTCCCGTTTCCGGTCGCCGTCGAGGGCGAGGATCTGGTCGTCGACGGCGACCGCATTCGCGTCTGCCGCGAGCGCGATCCGTCGAAGCTTCCGTGGAAGAGCCTCGGCGTCGACGTCGTCCTCGAGTGCACGGGCTTGTTCGCGTCGAGGGAGAAGGCGTCGCCGCATCTCGAGGCGGGCGCGAAACGAGTGGTGATTTCGGCGCCGGCCGGCAAGGACGTGGACGCGACTATCGTCTACGGGGTGAACCACGACTCGCTCGAGCCCGGCGACCGCGTGATCTCGAACGCCTCGTGCACGACGAACTGCCTCGCGCCGCTCGCGAAGGTGCTGCACGAGACCGTCGGCATCGAGCACGGCCTGATGACGACCGTGCACGCGTACACGAACGATCAGGTCCTCACCGACGTGTACCACAAGGATCTGCGGCGCGCCCGCTCCGCGACGCAATCGATGATACCCACGAAGACCGGGGCGGCGGCCGCGATCGGCCTCGTGCTGCCCGAGCTCGACGGCCGTCTCGACGGCTTCGCGGTCCGCGTGCCGACGATCAACGTGTCGCTGGTCGACCTGACCTTCGTCGCGAGCCGCACGACGTCCGCAGAGGAGATCGATGCGGCGATGCGGGCGGCGAGCGAGGGCGCGCTGAAGGGCGTGCTCGCATACAGCGACGGCCCGCTCGTCTCGATCGATTTCAATCACAACCCGGCCTCGTCGATTTACGACGCGACGCTCACGAAGGTCACGGGCGGCAATCTCGTCAAGGCCTGCGCGTGGTACGACAACGAATGGGGCTTCTCCAATCGGATGCTCGATGTCGCGCTGCTGGTAGGCAGGCTGTAAGGCTGTAAGGCAGGCTATAAGGAAGGACCGATGGCCGTCGAGGTCTTGCGGATGAGCGACTTGGACCTGGGCGGCAAGCGCGTGCTGATCCGCGAGGATCTGAACGTGCCCGTCAAGGACGGGAAGGTCACGAGCGACGCCCGCATCCGCGCCGCGCTGCCGACGCTGCAGATGGCGCTCGAGCGTCGCGCCGCCGTCATCGTCATGTCGCATCTCGGCCGCCCGAAGGAAGGGAAGGCCGATCCGGAGGCGTCGCTCGAGCCGGTCGCGGCCAAGCTTTCGGAGCTGCTCGGCAGGAAGGTGCCGCTCGTCCGCAACTGGCTCGACGGCGTCGACGTCGCCCCCGGCGATCTCGTGCTTGCCGAGAACGTCCGCTTCGAGGTGGGCGAGAAGGCCGACGATCCGGCGCTCGCGAAGCGGATGGCGGCGCTCTGCGACGTGTTCGTCATGGACGCGTTCGGCACGGCCCACCGCGCGCAGGCGAGCACGACCGGCGTCGCGCGCTTTGCGCCGACCGCCTGCGCGGGGCCGTTGCTCGTCGCCGAGCTCGAGGCGCTCGGCGCCGCGCTCGAGAACCCGCGGCGTCCGGTCGTGGCGATCATCGGCGGCGCGAAGGTGTCGACGAAGATCGAGGTCTTGCGCGCGCTTGCCTCGCGTGTCGACGAGCTGATCCTCGGCGGCGGCATCGCGAACACGGTGATCGCGGCGACGGGCGTCGAGATCGGCCGGTCGCTCGTCGAGCGCGACATGGTGGGGTTCGCGAAGCAGCTGCTCGACGGGGAGTTCGGGGGCGCGTCCGTGCCGCTGCCGACCGACGTCGTTGTCGCCAAGAGCCTCGAGCCGAACGCCCGGGGCCGCGTCACCGGCCTCTCCGGCGTCGGCCCCGACGACATGATTCTCGACATCGGTCCCGAGACGGCGGAAGCCTACGCGCGGCGGCTCACGTCCGCGGGAACGATCGTCTGGAACGGGCCGCTCGGCGTGTTCGAGCATTCGGAGTTTGCGGCGGGCACGCGGGCGATCGCCGAAGCGGTGGCCGCGAGCGGCGCGTTCTCGATCGCCGGCGGAGGCGACACTCTCGCGGCGATCGAGCAGTTCGGCGTCGGTGACCGGATCTCGTACATCTCGACAGGAGGGGGGGCATTTCTCGAGTTCCTCGAAGGCAAACGCCTTCCCGCCGTCGCCGTGCTCGAGGAACGCGCGCGCACCCAGCGGGCGCCGGGCGCCTGAACGGACCAGCCGCGTCCGCGGCTCGGGCCGCCGGAAGCGGTGCGTATAATCGGCGTGGCGGTCTTGAGATGTTGAGGGAGCCTGGGGACGAAACGGCGCTCCTCGTGGGCGCTTTCGAGCGCGCGCTGCGGGCGGCGGCCCCAGCCGGCCGTCTTTCCGCCGCGTTGGACGACGTGGACGACCGCGGCCCGGCCCTCGTCGTCGGCGCCGGCAAGGCCGCGGCCGCGATGGCTGCGGCGTTCGGCGCCCTCTGGAGCGCTCCCGTCCGCGGGATGGTCGTCACGCGCTACGGCCACGGGCTCGCGCCCGGCGAAGATGCGGGCGGCATCGACGTCGTCGAAGCCGGTCATCCGTCCCCGGACGCGGCGAGCCTGGCCGCGGGCGCGCGCCTGCTCGAGCTCGCGCGCGGCATCCGCCCGGGCGAGACCCTCGTCTCCCTGATCTCGGGCGGCGGCTCGTCGCTCGCGTCGGCCCCGCTCGGGCCCGTCACGTTCGAGCAGAAGCGCGACGCCGCGGGCTTTCTGATTCGGGCCGGGGCCGATATCCGCGAGATCAACTGCGTGCGAAAGCACCTGTCGGGATTGAAGGGAGGGCGCCTGGCCGCGGCTGCGCATCCGGCGCGCGTCCTGACGTTCGCGATCTCCGACGTGCCGGGAGACGACCCGGCGGACATCGCCTCCGGGCCGACGGTTCCCGACCGCACGACGCAGCGCCAGGCGCTCGAGATCCTGCGCCGCTACGGCTATCCGCGGCTCGACGCGCTCCGCCCCGTGCTCGAGGATTCCCGCTTCGAGACGCCGAAGCCCGGGGATCCCGCGTTCGCCCGCGACTCCGTGAGCGTGATCGCTTCGGCCGCCACGGCGCTCGACGCGGCCGCGGGTTTTCTCGAGGAGCAGGGCTTCGCGGTGCACCGTCTCGGCGACGATCTCGCGGACGAGGCCCAGGCGCTCGGCCGAGAGCACGCGCGGCTCGCGATGGAGGCGCACAGGCAGGGCGGCAACGTCGCGATTCTGTCCGGCGGGGAAACCCGGGTCGTGCTCGGAGAGGATGAAGGCCGCGGCGGTCGAAACCTCGAGTATCTCGCCGGTCTCGCGCTCGAGCTCGACGGCTGCCCGGGCATCTTTGCGCTCGCTGCCGACACCGACGGCATCGACGGCAACGGCGATCATGCGGGCGGCATCGTCGTGCCCGGTTTGCTCGACCGCGGCCGAGCGCTTGGGCTGTCGCTCGAGGCGCTCCTCGCGCGCCACGACAGCTACCGCTTTTTCGAGGCTTGCGAATCGCTGCTGCGGACGGGGCCGACGCGCACGAACGTCAACGACTTCAGGCTGATCGTCTGCCGGCCCTAAACAGACAGAGGAACCGAATGATCAGGACAGGCGACCAGGACCCCGCGCGGCGCCGCACGAAGATCGTCGCGACGCTCGGTCCCGCGACCGACGACCCGGCCGTCCTCGAGCGGATGATCCATGCCGGCGCAGACGTGCTGCGCATCAATTTTTCTCACGGAACGCGCGCCCAGCAGATCGAGCGCATCGAGGCGGCCCGCGAAGTCGCGGCCCGGGCCGGGTGCTGCATCGCGCTGATGGGCGATCTGCAGGGACCGAAGATACGCATCGAGTCGTTCGCGGCCGGATCGGTCCTGCTCGAATCCGGCCGCAAGTTCGCGCTCGACACCGCGCTCGATCCGCGGGCCGGCGACGAGACGGCGGTCGGCGTCGCGTATCCCGAGCTCGTCGAGGACGTCGCGCCGGGCGACGTGTTATTGCTCGACGACGGGCAGATCGTGCTGCAGGCGGAGTCGGTGAGCGGCACGCGGATAGATTGCCGGGTCGTTCAGGGCGGCGAGCTTGCGAGCAAGAAGGGCTTGAACAAGCGCGGCGGCGGCCTCTCCGCGCCCGCGCTGACCGACAAGGACCGCGAGGACATCGACACTGCGGCCAGGACCGGCCTCGACTTCATCGCCGTGTCGTTCGCGCGGGACGCCCACGACATCGAGGAGGCGCGGCGGCTGCTGCGCGCCGCCGGCGGCCACGGGTACATCGTCGCGAAGATCGAGCGGGCCGAGGCCGTGCAGAACATCAAATCGATCCTCGACGCGAGCGATGCGATCATGGTCGCGAGAGGCGATCTCGCGGTCGAGGTCGGCTATGCATCGATGACCGGCCTGCAAAAAGGGATGATCCGGCTCGCGCGCGCGCAGAACAAGGTGTCGATCACGGCGACGCAGATGCTCGAGTCGATGGTTCATCACGCGGCCCCGACGCGCGCCGAGGTCTCCGATGTCGCGAACGCGGTGATGGACGGCACGGACGCGGTCATGCTCTCCGCGGAGACTGCGATCGGGCGATATCCCGTGCAGGCGGTGAGCACGATGGCCGAGCTTTGCATCGGCGCCGAGAAGCACGAGACGTTCAAGCGCGCCGCGAACTATCGGCTCGAGGACGTCTTCGAGCACGTCGACGAGGCGATCGCGATGGCGGTGATGTATGTGGCCAATCACTTGAAGGTGAAGGCCATCATCGCGTTGACCGAGTCGGGGTCGACGACGCTGTGGATGTCGCGCGTGCGCTCGGACATCCCGATCTACGCGTTCACCCGTCACGAGACGACGCGTCGCCGCGTCACGCTCTACCGCGGCGTGTATCCGGTCTCGTTCGACGTCACTCAGACCGAGGTCGAGAAGATCCCCGAGCGCGTCTTCGACAGCTTGCGTCAGAACGGCGCGCTGCAGCCGGGGGACCTCGTGATCTTCACCAGAGGGGAGCTGCAAGGCGTCTCGGGCGGGACGAACACCATGCAGATCCTGACCGTGTCGTGACGGCCGGGTGAGCGCGGGGAGCAGCCTTTTCGGCGGGCGCCGGGATGGCCGCGCACGCTAGGGAGCGGAAGGCGTTGATTCTGCCCGGCGCGGGTGCCCGCGGCGCCTATCAGGTGGGCGTGCTCAAGGCCGTCGCGCAGCTGTTGCCGAACCCTTCGGTGAACCCTTTCTCGATCATCTCCGGCACCTCCGCCGGCGCGATCAACGCCGCGGTGCTCGCGAGCCGCGCCGGTAACTTCGAGCGCGCGGTCTCCGAGATGGAGCGCGTGTGGGCGAACTTCGAGGTGTCGCAGGTCTACCGCAGCGACAGCTGGACGATGTTGAAGTCGAGCCTGCATTGGTTCGCGGCCATCGTCTTCGGCGGGCTCGGCGTGCGCAATCCTCGATCGCTGCTCGACAATACGCCGTTGCGCGAGCTGCTGCGCCGGCGCATTCCGCGCGGCTCGATCACGCGCGCGATCGACCGGGGCTACCTCGAGGCGCTCGCGGTCACCGCGTCGGCCTACACGTCCGCGCGCTCGGTCACGTTCTTCCAAGCGCGGCCGGGCATGCAGCCGTGGGAGCGCGTCCGGCGGATCGGGCGGCCTGCGAAGATCGAGGTGGATCATCTGCTCGCGAGCGCGGCCGTCCCGTTCGTCTTTCCGCCCGTGCGGCTCGGCGGGGAATATTACGGCGACGGCTCGATGCGGCATCCGGCGCCGCTCAGCGCCGCGATCCATCTCGGCGCCGATCGGCTGCTCGTGATCGGCGTCCGCGAGGAGCAGCCCGATCCGGAGCCGAGCCCCGACTTCGTGCCGGAGGTGCCGACCCTCGGCCACCTCGCGGGCTACATGCTCGACACGCTGTTCATGGACGGGCTGTATGCCGATCTCGAGCGGCTCACGCGCATCAACATGATCCTCGCGCAGCTCGGCCCCGGCCGACTGCGTCCGCCGATTCACGACGTTCGGCCGCTGAAGACGCTGATCGTCGTGCCGAAAGAGGATCTGCGGGCAGTCGCGACGGCGTACGTCCACGAGCTGCCGCGGGCGGTTCGCGTGCTGCTGCGCGGCGTCGGCGCTTTCAGCCGCGGCGGCATGCAGCTCACGAGCTACCTGCTGTTCGAGTCGGGCTTCACGCAGGAGCTGATCGCGATGGGCTACCGCGACGCGATGGCGATGGAGCAGGATCTCCGCGCATTCCTGCTCGACGAGCCGATCGAGACCCTCGACGCCCCGAAGTACCTGAAAGAGCAGCTCGAGCAGTAACCCCGCAAAAAGGTGTTAGACACCATTTTTCGGAAAATGGTGTCTGACACCTTTTTCAGGTGAGGATCAGCGTGCCGATGCCGAGGAACGCGACGAGGCCGATCACGTCCGTGATCATGATCAGCACGACGCCGCCGGCGATGGCCGGGTCGACGCCGAGCTTTCTGAGCAGCAGCGGGACCGCGAAGCCGGACGCCGCGCCGGACAGCAGATTGATGGTGAGCGCGAGCGCGATGACGAGGCCGATCGCCCACGTGTCGAACCACCAGCTCGCGATCAGCGCGACGAGCGCCGCCCACGCGAGCCCGTTCAACAGCGCAACGCCGAGCTCGCGGCGTAGCAGCCAGCGCGCGTTCGCGCGGTCGATCTGACCGAGCGCGAGTGCCCGGATGATCAGGACCATCGTCTGCGTGCCCGCGACGCCCCCCATGCTCGGCACGATCGGCATCAGCACCGCGAGCATCACGACCTCCTCGAGCGTCGCCTCGAACAACCCGGCGACCCAGGCGGCGAGAAACGCGGTGCCGACGTTCACGCCGATCCAGACGGAGCGGCGCCGTGCGCTGCGCCCGATCGGCGCGAACATGTCCTCCTCCTCGTCGAGGCCCGCCATGCCGAGCACCGACCGGTCCGCCTCTTCGCGGATGACGTCGACCACGTCGTCGACGGTGATCCGGCCGATCAGCTTGCCGTCCTTCGTCGTGACGGCGGCCGAGACGAGGTCGAAGTTCTCGAACTGCTGCGCCACCTCGCCGGCCGGCAAGTCCGCCGGTATCGGCGGCACGTCCGTCTCCATCAGCTCCGCGACGGTTTGCTCCGGGTCCGCCGTCAGAAGCTTCGTGATGAACAACGTGCCGCAATAGGTGCCGTCGCGTCCGACGACGAACAGCGCGTCCGTGCCCGGGGGAAGCTCGCCGCGCATTCTCAAATACCGCAGAACCACCTCCACGGTCACGTCGCCTCGGACGGTGACCGTATCCGGGTTCATCAGGCCGCCGGCGCTGTCCTCGTCGTAGCTCAGCACCGTTTGCAGCCGCAGCCGGTCGCTCGAGTCGAGAGAGCGGACGACCTCCTGCTTGACTGTTTCCGGAAGCTCCGCGACGAGATCCGCGAGATCGTCGAGATCGAGGTTCGCGACCGCGGCGACGATCTCCTCGCTCGCCATGCCGCGCATCAGGCTGCCGCGCACCTCGTCGTTGAGGTGGACGAGCACGTCGCCTTCCTCGTTCCGGTCCACGAGCTCCCAGACGAGGGCCCGTTGCGTGAAGGGCAGGGACTCGAGCAGGCGGGCGATCTCGGCGGGATTCAAGGCCGCGATCATTCTCGAGACTTGCCGGAGCGCTCCCGTATCGAGCGCCTCGCGCAGGATCTCCAGGGGCGTCGCGCGCGCGGTCTCGCTCACGCGTGGCCCGTTTCGGCGTTGGCGGGGCGCGATGTCGCCGGCGCGGTCTTCACGATGCCCAGTACGCCGCCTACGGCAGCTCGTGATGGCGGGTCTGGATGGATTCGTGGCGCGCGCGCAGCATCCTTGCGACGGCCTCGGCCACGTAGACCGATCGATGCTGACCGCCCGTGCAGCCGATCGCTACCGTCAGATACGACCGCTGAAAATCCTGGTAGCGCGGAATCCAGCGCTCGAGAAAATCGACGATGTTGCGGATCATCTCCTGCACGAGCGGCTGTGCGTCGAGGAAGGCGACGACCTCGGGATCCCGGCCGCTCAGCGGTCGCAGCTGCGTCTCCCAGTACGGGTTCGGCAGACAGCGCACGTCGAAGACGAAATCGGCGTCCGGCGGCAGCCCGTGCTTGTAGCCGAAGGATTCGATCAGGATCGAGAGCGCGCCGGTCTCCTTCTTGCCGATGCGGTCGCGAATCCGCTCGCGCAGCGCGTACGCCGTGGTGCCCGTCGTGTCGACGATCAGATCCGCGGCGTCGATGATCGGGCCGAGCAGCTCGCGTTCCTTCGCGATGGCCTCGCGCAGGCTCACGGCCGCGTTCGTCAACGGGTGCTTCCGGCGCGTCTCGCTGAAACGCGAGAGCAGCACGTCGTCGGCCGCCTGCAGGAAGATGATCTCGCATTCGACGCCGTCGGCGCGCAGCTTCTTCGTGAGCGCCGGCAGCTGCTCGATGTCGGACGGACGGTTGCGCGCGTCGAGGCCGACGCCGACGTCCGTGAAGCTGCCGTCGTTCGCGAGCAGGATCTCCTCGACGAACGAGCGCAGGAGCCCGACCGGGATGTTGTCGATGCAGTAGAAGCCGAGATCCTCGAGCAAATGCAGCGCGACGCTCTTGCCGGAGCCGGACAGTCCGCTGACGATGACGAGCCGCACGCCGCTAGCCGCCGTGTGTCCCGTTTCGGGCGCCGGGCGCGAGCCGCTCGATCAGGAGCTGGCGCAGCGCGTCGGGATCGTCCGACGCCCGCAGCTCCGCTTGCAGCTTCGGATCCTGCAGCCCGCGTGCGATGACGGCGATCTCCTCCGCATCGGTCGTCTCGGGCTCCTCGGGCAGGAGCACGCCGAGCAGCAGATCGACGGCCACGCCGTCCGGCGCATCGAAGTCGACGGGCTCGGCAAGCTTCAGGAACGCGGCCGCGCCCTCGTCGAGCCCGGCCAGGCGCGCATGCGGTATCGCGGCGCCGCCGCCGACGGACGTGCAGCCGAGGCGCTCGCGGCTCGCGAGCCCGTCCAGCACCTCCGCCGCGCTAGGCCCCGCCACGGCGTCGGCGAGCATCTCGCTGACGACTTCGAGCGCAGCCTTCTTGCTGCCCGCCTCGACTCCGGTGCGAACGCTCCGCGGCTTCAGGATGGCCGCGACGTCCACGGGCTGCCGCTCCGCAGCCGGCCTAGCCGCGGGGCTTCTCCACTTCGCGAGCATGGTGATCGGTGACCTTCTCCTTGTGCTTCGTCACCTGGCGATCGAGCTTGTCGGCGAGGGTGTCGATGGCCGCATACATGTCGCCGTCGGCTGCTTCGGCGTGGATCGTCGCGCCCCCGACATGGATCGTCGCCTCGGCCTTGTGCACGAGCTTCTCCACGGTCAGGACGCAGTGGATGTCGGTCATGTGGTCGAAGTGCCGCTCGAGCCTGCTGAGCTTCGTGCCGACGTATTCGCGAAGCGCGTTCGTGATGTCGATGTGATGCCCGGTCACCGTCAACTCCATGGAATGGGCTCCTTCTCGCCGTGACTGCCGCCTCAGCCCGCAAGCTTGCTGCGCTTGCGGTCGCTCGAGGACGGAATGTTCAAGGCTTCCCGGTACTTGGCGATCGTGCGACGCGCGACCTTGATGCCTTCGTCGGACAGAATGCGGGCGATCTGATTGTCGCTGAGCGGCTTCTCCGGATCCTCGGCGGCCACCAGCTTGCGAATCTTGGCGCGCACGGCCGTCGAGGACTGCTCTCCGTCGTCGCTCGACAAATGGCTCGAGAAGAAGTAGCGGAACTCGAACACGCCGCGAGGCGTGTGCATGTATTTCCCGGTGGTGACGCGCGAGACGGTGGACTCGTGCATCTGGATCGCCTCCGCGACGTCCCTCAGCACCATCGGCCGCATGTGCTCCTCGCCCTTCTCGAGAAACTCCGTTTGTCGCTGCACGATCGTCATCGCGACCTTGAGCAGCGTCTCGTTGCGGATCTCGAGGCTGCGGATCAGCCAGCGGGCTTCCTGGAGCTGCGTGCGCAGCACGTCGTACTCGTCGCCCCGCCCGAGCGAGCTCGCGTAGACCTGGTTCACACGCAGCTGCGGGGCGATCGACCCGTTCAGCTCCACGACCCAGTTGCCGTCGCTCCTCCTGACGAAGACGTCGGGAACGATGTACTCGGCGGCCGGAGCGTACACCGACGCGCCGGGGCGCGGATGACACGAGCGCACGAGCGCGAGCGCGCACTCGATGTCGCCGTCGGAGGCTTTCAGCAACCGCTTCAACGCGGCGTATTGGTGCTCCGCGACCAGCTCGAGATGCTCTGCCGCGATCGCCCGCGCGAGCTCGAGGCCGGGCGTATCGGCGGCAAGCTGCTCGAGCTGAAGCAGAATGCACTCGCTGACCGAGCGCGCGCCGACGCCGGCAGGATCGAAGCGCTGGATGCGCTGCAGCACCCTCTCGATTTCCTCGACGGAGGCGAGCAGATCCGGCGCGAGCGTGGTTCGGATCGTGTCGAGGTCGTCGGTGAGGTAGCCGTCGTCGTTGATCGCGTCGATGATCGCCTCGCCGATCGCGCGCGATCTGGCGTCGAAGCGCTCGAGCTCGAGCTGCCATAGCAGGTGGTCGCCGAGGGTCTCGTTCGAGCGGTCCGCGTATTCGAAAGTGGAGCGAGGCTCACTGCTGCGCGGCGCCTCCGAAGGTCCCGTGCGCTGCACGTCTTCCCATTCCGTCTCCGAGACGGTCGTCATCTCGGCGAAGTCGTCGCCGCTCTCGCCCGCGTCGACGTCGGCGACGTCGACCGCCTCGCCGTCGGCCGCGGTCGACGGCTCCGCTTCCGCCGTGGCCGCCTCGTCGATCTCGAGCATTACGTTCTGATCGAGCGCCTCCTGAATCTGCGTCTGCAACTCCATGACGGGCAGCTGCAGCAGGCGGATCGCCTGCTGCAGCTGCGGCGTCATCGTGAGCTGCTGGCTCAGCCTCAGTTGCAGCGACGGTTTCAGCATGACTTCGGTTAAAGCGAGAATCCTTCTCCGAGATAGACTTCGCGCACGCTGCGATTACTCAGAATCTCCTCCGGCGTGCCTCGTGCCATCAGCTCTCCGTTGTTCAGGATATAAGCATAGCCGCAGATTCCAAGCGTCTCCCTGACATTGTGATCGGTTATCAAGACTCCAATTCCGCGCTGGCTCAAGTGCCTGATGATGCGCTGGATGTCGAGAACCGAGATCGGGTCGACGCCGGCGAACGGCTCGTCCAGCAGCACGAACTTGGGCTCCGCCGCGAGCGCCCGCGCAATTTCCACACGCCGGCGCTCCCCACCGGAGAGGCTGATGCCCAGGCTGTCGCGGACGTGACTGATGTGCAGCTCCTCCATGAGCTCTTCCAGCAGAGTCTGACGAGCCGCCCGATCCAGATCTTTTCTGATCTGGAGGATCGCTCGGATATTATCGGCGACCGTCAGCTTGCGGAAAACCGAAGCTTCCTGCGGAAGATAACCCAGTCCCAGCCGCGCACGCCGATGGACCGGAAGACGCGTGACGTCCCGGCCGTTCAGCACGATCGTGCCGCGATCGCAGCCGATGAGGCCGACGATCATGTAAAACGCCGTCGTCTTCCCGGCGCCGTTCGGGCCGAGCAGGCCCACGACGTCGCCGCTTTCGATCGACAGGGACAGATCGTTGACCACTTGCCGCATTCGGTAACGCTTCGCGATACCGACGGCCTCCAGCTTGCTCATGGCGGAGACGCGTCGTCGGCGTCTTCGTTTTCGGCCGGCGATACCGTGATCCGGAACTGCCGATCGCACTCCGTCGAGCCGGAGCGAAACGTTTCCTCGTCGATATCGTAGATCAAGTCGCAGCCGGCGATCTCGTTCGAGCCGAGGCTGAGCCAGGCATTCTCGAGCAGGCTCAAGCGGCCGCCGGCCGCGTCGTACACGATGCGGCTCGCCGTGCCTTTCGCCCCGCCGGATTCACCGGCTTCGACTTCCTCGAACGTCGCCGGATCGCCGCGCAGCTCGAGCTGCTGCAATTGCTTTTCGCGAATCGAGAACACCGCGCTGCTCCCTTCGAGCCGGACCGCGCCGCCCGCGATGCGCACGTTCCCCGACAGACGCCATTCGCTGCGCTCGTAATTCAGCTCGTTCGCCGATCCGCTGTCGGCTTCGACCGTGATGTCGCCCTGGCTGAGCCGCAGGCCGGTGAAATCGACGCGGCTCGTATCGCCGTGGTAGGTGAAATTGTCGAACTCGACCACGAGATCGGAGCCCGCGGGGACGAGCGGCTCCTGCGCCCAGCCGGCGCCGAGCCCGGCGAGCGCAACGAGGAGCAGCGTCCCGAGCTTACGGCTGAAAGCGGCCATGCACGTTCGATTCTAGCTCCACGCGATCCTCCTTCAAGAACGCCCGGAGCCCGACCGCCTCGAGAGTGCTGCCGTCGACGGTGATGCTCACGTTGCCGTCCGCGCGCGCGAGGTGCTGCTCCGGGAGGAGCACCAGATGCTCTGTTCGAATCAGCGTCCCGGCGCCGTCGTCCACCGGATCGCGCGCGAGCTCGACGTCGCCTTCGAGCTCGAGCGCCGAGCCCTCGGTCGACGCTTGCGCCCGCGCGGCCCGGACGCGCCACGGGATCTGCTCCTCGGACTGGTACTCGACGCGGACGCCTTCGAGCAGCAGCGCGCCGTCCTCCGGACGCTCCTGCGCGAGCTCGGCATGCACGCGATAGAGCGCGCGGCCGTCTTCGCCCGTCTCGAGGATGACGGCGTCGCGCACGTAATACCCCGGCGGGTTGTCGCCCGGCTCCGGCGGGGCCGGGGGCGGCGCTTGCGGGCGGCTCCAATACCACGTGCCCGCGGCCGCCGCGATCAGCAGGCACAGGGCCAGGGCGTTCCGAAGACGTTTGTACACGTAGTGCGCAGCCCCCCGAGGTGCTCGAGTAAATCCGAACGAAGCATTCTACCCGCAATCGCCGGGCCGGCCCGGGACGAAGCGCACGCGGAGCGCGGCCGAGGCCGCCTGCGAGCCGCAACGAAGCCGCGCACCGCGGTCGACCTTCGCCGCCGAGCCGCCTGGATTTGGCCGTGACGCGCCACTAGACTAGCCGCGCACCGCGAAGCAGAGGTGTTGCGGCCGATACGGCCTCGGCGCCCTCGGCGGGCCGCCGGGAGCAACGGGTATGGACCCCAAGGACATCGCAGCCCTGATCGAGCAGAACGTGCCGGACAGCCAGGCCGAGGTGCGCACGGACGGCCTCGGGCACTACGAGGCGGTCGTCGTCAGTCCCGTCTTCGAGGGCAAGCGCAGCGTCGCCCGCCATCGGATCGTCTATGCGGCGCTCGGCGAGCGCGTCGGGCGGGAAATCCACGCCCTCGCCGTGAGAACGTTCACGCCCGAGGAATGGCAGGCGGACGGCGGATGACCGCGCCCGGGCGCCGGTCCGGCTGAGCCTCTCCGCGAAGAAGGCGACACCCGGCTTTGGACAAGCTCGAGATCACCGGCGGCACCGCGCTCGACGGCGAGGTCAGGATATCCGGCGCGAAGAACGCCGCGCTGCCGATCCTCGCCGGCACGCTGCTCGCGGAACGCCCCGTCGTGCTGTCGAACGTCCCGCACCTGAACGACGTGACCACGACGGTGAAGCTGCTCCGTCGGATGGGCGTCGAGATCACGTTTCACGACGGCGTGAAGCTCGAGGTCGACGCTACGCAGATCCGCGAGTATCTCGCGCCGTACGAGCTCGTGAAGACGATGCGGGCCTCGATCCTCGTCCTCGGGCCGCTCGTCGGGCGGTACGGCCGGGCGGATGTCTCGCTGCCCGGCGGCTGCGCGATCGGCGCCCGCCCGGTCGACCTGCACGTCGCCGGCCTGCGCGCGATGGGCGCGTCGATCTCGGTCGAGGACGGCTACATTCGCGCCCGTGCGAAGCGCCTGAAGGGCGCCCGGCTCGTGCTCGACACGGTCACGGTCACCGGAACCGAGAACCTGATGATGGCGGCCGTCTGCGCGCAGGGCGAGACCGTGATCGAGAACGCGGCGCGCGAGCCCGAGGTCGTGGACCTCGCGAGGTTCCTCGTCGGCATGGGGGCGAGAATCGAGGGCGCCGGCACGGCCACGATCCACGTGCAGGGCGTCGACGCGCTCGGCACCGTCGAGCATACGGTGATGCCGGACCGGATCGAGACGGGCACGTACCTCGTGGCCGGCGCGATCACGTCCGGCCGCGTGAAGGTGTCGCGCACGCGCCCCGATCAGCTCGACGCCGTGCTGCAGAAGCTGCGGGAGGCGGGCGCGGCGATCACCGAAGGACCCGACTGGATCGAGCTCGACATGCGCGGGCGGCGGCCCGTTTCCGTGGACATCCGCACGGCGCCGTTCCCGGGCTTCCCGACCGACATGCAGGCGCAGTTCTGCGCGCTGAACGCGATTGCGGCCGGCACCGGCGCGATCACCGAGACGATCTTCGAGAACCGCTTTCAGCATGCGCTCGAGCTGCAGCGGATGGGCGCGAACCTGTCGATCCAGGGCAACACGGTGGTGTGCAGGGGCGTGGAGCGGCTCGCCGGCGCGCCGGTCATGGCCACCGACCTGCGCGCGTCCGCGTCGCTCGTGCTCGCCGGCCTCGCGGCCCGCGGCACGACGACGATCGACCGCATCTACCACATCGACCGCGGGTACGAGTGCATCGAGGAGAAGCTGCTTCAGCTCGGTGCCGAAATTCGCCGTCTGCCGAGCCGCGCGCCGTCCGGCGCGGCGAGCCGCTGAGCTGCGGCTCGCGTCAGCTGCCCGGGCGGAGGCCCCGGTCGTCGAGCACGGCCTCGGTCTCGAGGACGACGCCCCCGGGCCGGAGGACCGTGATCTTGACGTGCTCGCCGGGCTGCGCACCGGCGACGAGGCTCATCGCCTGGCGCTGGCGCAGCACGCGCTGGCCGTCGATGTGCGTGAGAATGTCGCCGGGCAGGATGCCGGCCGCGGCAGCCGGCCCGGTGACGTCGGTGACCTGCACGGCCCAGCCCTCGATCCCGTACCGGCGCGCATAGGCCGGCGGCAGCTCGACGGTGTCGACGCCGAGATAGCCGCGGATCACCCGCCCGTGCTCGATCAGCTGCGCCATGACGCCGCGCACGAGGTTCACGGGAATCGCGAAGCCGATCCCCTCCGGCGGCCTACGATTCGTACGGTCGGGAACCGCGGTGTTGATCCCGACCAGCTCGCCGCGGCTGTTCACCAGCGCACCGCCGGAGTTGCCGACGTTGATCGCCGCGTCGGTTTGAATGAAGTCCTCGAAGTTCGCGACGCCGAGATCGCCGCGGCCCGTGGCGCTCACGATGCCCATCGTG
>DASVDR010000023.1 GCA_036381015.1 Gammaproteobacteria bacterium | reverse complement strand
CGCGGCTTACCAGCAGATGCCATGGTAGTTCGGCGCCCGTACGTCGGTGACGCGAACGAAGTCGATGAGCACCTGTTCGTCGCGCAGCTCCCGCGCAACGTCGCGAAACTCCTGGTCGTGCGTACCGATCACGACCGTGTCCGCGAAGTCGAGCACCTCGCGCCTCGTGTCCGCCATGAGCCGCGAGATGTGCGGAATGCGGTTCAGGATGTAGTCGCGGTTGGCGCCGACGAGCCCCGCGAGACGCACGTTGCGATCGTAGAGCTTGAGCTCGTAACCCTTGCCGATCAGCCGCTCGATCACCTCCACCATCGGGCTCTCGCGCAGATCGTCGGTGCCGGCCTTGAAGCTGAAGCCGAGCACGCCGACACGGCGCCGCTCCTGCTCCAGGATCATCCGGAGGCCGCGCTCGATCTGGCGCTCGTTGCTCGGAAGAATCGCGCTCAGAATGGGCAGCTCGAGATCGAGCGTACGGCTCTTGTAGAGCAGCGCGCGCACGTCCTTGGGCAGGCACGAGCCGCCGAAGGCGAATCCGGGCTTCAGATAGTACGGCGAGAGATTGAGCTTGGTGTCGCGGCAGAAGATGTCCATCACCCTGTGCGCGTCGATCCCGAGCGCCTTGCAGATGTTGCCGATCTCGTTGGCAAATCCGATCTTGAGCGCGTGCCAGACGTTGTCGGTGTACTTCACCATCTCGGCCGTCTCGATGTCGGTGCGCACCACCGGCGCGTCGATGTGCGCGTAGAGCGCGAGCGCGGCGTCACCGCTCGCCGCATCGAGCTCGCCGATGACGGTCTTCGGCGGATGATGGAAGTCGTGCACCGCGCTGCCTTCGCGCAGGAACTCCGGGTTGATGCATACGCCGAACTCGATGCCCGCGCGCTTGCGCGCGAACTCCTCGAGCGTCGGGATGACCAGCCCGCGCATGGACCCGGGGAGCATGGTGCTGCGGACGACCACCGTGTGGAACGCGGATTTGCGGCGCAGCTCGCGCCCGATCTGCTCGCACACCCGGCGCACGTGGCTCAAGTCGAGCCCGCCGTTGAGCAGACTCGGCGTCCCGACGCAGACGAGGGAGACGTCGCTCGCGCGCATCGCCTCGGCGATATCCGTCGTGGCGCGCAGGCGCCCGGCCGCCGCCGCTTCGGCGATCAGCTCGCCCAAGTCCTGCTCGATGATCGGTGCGCGGCCGCGGTTGATGAGGTCGACTTTGATTTCCGCCGGATCGACGCCGATCACCTCGTGTCCCGCGCGCGCGAGGCACGCCGCCGACACGGCGCCGACGTATCCCAGCCCGAAGATGCTTACTCTCATGTCCCTATGAGGTCTTGCGCCATCGTGGCGTTGTTGTTGGAGCGCTATTTCGCCCGCTTCGTGCGGCGGCGAGTATCGGGATTGCTACCTATGGACGCGCTCCGAATCGGGCGCGGCCTCAACGCACGGCGGTTTACATCTGCCCTCCCGTCACTTCCGACTTGCTCGCTGCCGCGAGTCGTGGATCCTCGGCCGCCCGCTGCGCGGGCACACATTCGAGCACGGCGCGCAGTCGCGCCGATTCCGCGATCTCGCTGCGCCAGACCACGGTATGCGTCGGCACTTTCGCGTCGAAGCGCCGTGAGACCCAGCCGCCCCGCGGCGGCGTCTCGCCGTAGTGCAAACGCGTGCTCACCGCCTCGCACGGGCGCAGTCGCAGCACGCATCCCGCCTTCGCGGCATGGATGGTGCCGTCCGGCTCCACGCGAACCTCCACGTCCTCCGCGAAATGCCAGCAGCGCTCGGCGACGTGCGTGCCGCCGCAGTCGAGCCAGTCGACCACCTCGAGACGCCGTTGCTTCTTGTCGAACGCGAGCTCGCGCCGGTGGATCACGGGGTCGGCGAGCCGACGATAGCCGTCGTGCTCGGCGGCGAAGCGATCGAAGTCCTCGCCGATCTCCCAGCGCGTGCACTTCGCGCGTGCGTGCTGCAGCCACAGGAAGCTGCCGCCCTGCACCGACTGGTCCGCGCCGTCGACGCACACGGTATTGTGCGCCCGGGTCCCGCGGAAATACGCGCGCCACTCGCGTTCGGTATGGTAGGCGTAGGTTCCCGGGTCCACGAGGAACTCGCAGCCGCCGATCGACAAGGTGAACGCCAGCGCGTCGGCGTGTCCGTGCGCCGCGATGCGCTGGTAGCCCAGGGGGCCGGCATCGACCACGATGCGTACCTCGCCCTCGGTATCGAAGTCCGTGCCGAGCACGTAGTAGCCGCCCTCGGGGAACTGACGCGGCCAGCGGGGGCGATCGGCGTTGATCTCGCCGTACTTGACGGCGCCCGCCTCCCCGAACAGCCAGCGGCTCTTGTGGTCGAGCGCACCGGCCTTGAACTTGAAGTCCGGCCGATTGAAGAGGATTGCCCCGCTCGCGAGCAGCGAGCGGTAGGGACAGAACCCCTCCTCCTGCGACAGCCGCACGACATAGCCGTCGTCGGCATCGCCGATCATGGGAACGTTGCCGCGCGCGTCCATCACTGCGCCGATGAACTCGAGCATCCGTTCGGCGCGCTTCCAATAGGCGACCGGGAAATCGTCGCCGTTGGCGCGGCCGGCGAGCGCCGCGAGCAGCAGGAAGTCGAGCACGAACTGCTGGTAGGCGATCGCCTGCTCGCGGTTGACGCCGTCGCCCGCGTTCTGCAGATCGCACTCGCGCATCAGTTGGCACTTGGCGTACTGCCGCCACTTCCGCGTCTGCGGCCAGTACGGCCACGTATGCGCGCCGATGTAGAGACCGGCGAGCTCGCCGATCAGATGGTTGTTGGCGGAGGAGTAGCGCGACAGATTTCCCCGGATGAAGTGCATGTGCTGATACGCGGCCGCGGCGCGCGAGCACGATCCCGTCTGGGCCGTACCGCCGGGCCCGCCC
>DASVDR010000022.1 GCA_036381015.1 Gammaproteobacteria bacterium | reverse complement strand
GAGCGGGCTTCGGCGGATCGCCCGAGCGCGGCAAGTGCCTGCGCGAAATGGTAACGAATTTCCGGAACCTGCGGTGCCAATTCCGCCGCGCGGGAGAGATGCTCGATGGCTTCCTGCGCGCGGTCTTCCGAGAACAGAATCCAGCCGAGAGTGTCGAGCACGGCGGGGTTGTCCGGGGCGAGCTCATACGCGCGCTCCGCAAGCGTCAGCGCCTCCGGCCGGGCCAGCTCGTGGGAAAGCCAAGCAGCATTGTTCAACGCGATCAGATTGCTCGCCTCGAGATCCAGCACGCCTTCGTAGGCGCGCAGCGCCTCGTCATAACGTTCATCGTTCTGCAAGAGACCGGCGAGCGCCAGCCGCCCGGGAACATGGTTCGGATTCGCCGCTGACCACTCCTCAGCGGCCTGCAGAGCTTCGTCGGGCCGGCCGGCGAGCTGGAGCGCGGCGATGAGCCGCGTCAGCACGGGCCAAGTGGGCTCGAGGTCGAAAGCGGCGGTCAAGGTGCTCGCGGCTGCAGCGTAACGCCGCGTGGCTATCAGTGCCTCGGCTTCGAGCAGATAGCCGCCGCTTTGCGCCGGATACTCCGCCTTGAGCGCACTGGCGATCGACAGGGCCTCGGCCGCGTTGCCGAGCGCGAGCTCCGCATCGCCTAGGACGAGTCGAAGCGGCAAAGACCGGGGCGCGACGGCCAGCACACGTCGAAGCGTGTCGCGCGCCGCGGCCGGCTGCCCGCCGGCAAGCTGCGCGCGAGCGAGCGCCAAGCTCACGCCCAGGCGGTTCGGAAGCTGCGATTCGGCCTGCTGCAACAATTTCGTCGCCTCGTCGACACGCCCTTCGGCGAACGCCAGCAGACCGCGAACGGCGACGACTTCCGCACTCTCCGGCGCCGCCTTCGCCGCGACGTCGATCTCTCGCGCGGCGGCCGTCAGATCGCCCTGTCGAATGAGCAGCTGCGCAAGCATCAGTCGAGGCGAGATCGACGCGGAGTGATCGGCGGCCCGGCGCAACAGCGCGGCCGCTTCGCCGAAGGCTTGCCGCGCCGTCAGAAGCTCGGCAAGCGCGCTCAGCGCCTGGGCGTTCTCGGGTTGTTCCTCGACGACCTGCTCGAGCAATCGTTCCGCATCTTGCGAGCGCCCTTCTTGCACCAGGGCTGCCGCAAGGAACAAGCGTGCGGTAGCGCCCTCCGTCTCGAACTTCGCGGCCTGCTCGAAGAGCTCCCGCGCACGCTCGGTTTCGCCCTGGAGCTGATAGTAGACCGCGACCCCCGTCAAAGCGCGCGGATCGCGGGGAAACTCTGCGAGCAGCTCCGCCGCCTCGGCGTTCGCTGCGCCCGGTCCGCCGGCGCGCACGTCGGCGAAAAGCCGCAGCAGATCCGCTTCGAGCTCGGCCGGGCCGCCGCCGAGCGTATCCTCGAGCACGGCGGATGCATCAGCATCGCGGCCTGCGGCGAGGTAAGCGCGTGCAAGGTGCAGCTTCAGCAGCTCGTTCGCTGGATCGAGCGATACCGCTTGCTGCAGGTAGAGCAGGCCTTGCTCGGTGTCACCGGTCAACAGGTTCGCGATTCCGCTCAACAGGCCGATCTGCGGATCCTCGGCCGCCGCATCCTCCACGGCCTTGAGCACCGAGAGCGCGGCCTCCGGCCGGCGCTGCCTAAGGTGCGTTTCGGCGAGCAGCTTGACGGCGGCCGGATCGCCGGGCGACTCGGCCAGAACCATGCGGAACTGCTGCTCTGCCTGCCCGAGATCGCCGCGTGCCAGGTGAATGGCGCCGAGCAGAGAGCGGAACTGAATCACGTCCGGCGACGCGTTGACGATCGGTTGGATCAAGGCCGCGGCTTCATCGAGGTTTCCGCGCCGATATTCGACCAGCCCGCGGAAATAAGCCGTCAGCGCCGCCTGCGGTGCCCGCTCTGTCAGGCGCTCGGCCACGGCTTCGGCGCCATCCAAGTCGTTACGCGCGAGGTTTACTTGCACGAGCGCCAGCAAGGTCGTCACCTCGTGCCGGCGAAGCGATGCAACACGGTAGAGGTCCGCGGCGTGCAGCAGATCGGCCGCCGCCTCGTCCAAGCGCCCCGTGCGCGCGAAGAGCTCGGCGCGCGCCCTGAGCGGCAACGGCTCGTCCGGCGCTGCGCTCACGACTTGCCGCAGTATCTCCTCGGCCGCGGCAAAGTCGTTACGAGCGAAAGCAAGCCGAGCGCGCGCGATCCGGGCACGCGTGCCGCCCTCGCCGGCCCGTTCGGCGGATTCGAGCGCCTGCTCCGCGTCATCCGTTCGGCCGGCGCGAAGCAGCGCCTCGGCCCTGATCGTCCAGTAAACGGGATCGTCGTCCAGGGACGGGGCGGCTGCGTCGAGTATCTCCAGGGCGCGCTCCGGGCGCTGAAGCGCCGTCCAGGCTTCGGCCAGGCCGAGCGCCACGGTATCGAGCGCGGCGCCCAGCATGCGTGCCCGATCGAGCTCTTCGGCCGCCCCTGCATAATCGCCGAGCAGCAACGCGAGCTCGCCGCGCAGCCTGCGAGCCTCGGCGTTGTCCGGGTCGACCTGAACGACGTTGTTGAGCCGGATGGACGCGTCGCCGTAATCGCCCGCGGCGAGACTGTCGGCGGCCGCCGCGAGCTCCGCCTGCGGATCGAGTCGACCGCACCCGGCCGCGGCCAGAACCGCCGCAAGCCAAGCGGCGCGCAGGATCGACCTCGCTTTCATTGCGTGCTGCTCATGGCGCTACTCCCACCTCGAGTCGCAGGCCCGGTCTGCGCCCCTGAAAGCCGCTCTGCTTGCTGCTGCAACGGCTCCACCGCGATCAGAGCGAATCGTCGCAAATGAGCCCGTGCGTTGCTGCAGTCGGCTTCGCAATCTGTAGTCATCACGAAAGCCTGTGCATCCCAGCGCCCGCGAACGGCGCCGACGAGCTGCAGGGCCTTGGCAGTCAGGCGGTCCGCGGCCCACTTGCCCGCCACGCGCATTCCGATCCAAACCACACGCCGGCCCCGCTGGTCGGAAATCTCGACTTCCTGGAACGGCAACTCGGCTCCGCTGCGGACGGCCACGTCGATCGCACGGCGTTCCACGATGTCTCCGGACCGACCTTCCGCACGATTATGAGCAAACACGATCTCGCGTCCCTGTTGTTGCGCTGCGTAATGAGCCACATAAGCGCCGATTCGAACGGCTCCATCCGTATACCAGCTCGCCGCCTCGGCCGTAGCGCCGACGAAGTAGGGACGCCGCACGTCACGCCACTCGGCGATCCGGCTCCATCCGTCGATCTCGGGCATCGGCAGGGCGACCGTGCCGTGCCACGCTTCGTCGCGCTGATCGATTCGATGATTGAGCCAGATTCCGAGAGCGAGCGCTGCACACACGGCAGTGATGGCTGCATGCGACATCACGACCGGCGAGCCGGCAACCGCCGTTGCAACGTGCTCGGCCCGGGACTGCGGATGGCTGCGCTGCAGCACACGATCGAGATAGAACAGAGGAGCGATGAAGACGACGAACAACGACCAACCGAAAAAGTCGTGGTCCCTGGCGATCAAGAAGTGCTGCATGTCGGTGAGGTAGCCGGCAACGACGATGGTGAACACCCGTAGCCAATTCGTGAAAAGCGCGAGACCGACAGCGCAGGTCAACAATATGAGGACCGGGCCGCGGCGCCGGTGATAGAGAATTCCGCAGAAGGAGGCCAATGCCACTGCGACGATGGCGTAGTGGAGGCCCGCGCATCCCCCCTGTACCTCGAAGGTGCCGCTGGCGAGGTGAATCAGGTTGCCGTCGATGAAGGCGGGGACATTCGCAACGCGAAGCCATTGGGATACGACGAGAACCGTCAAGGATTGCAGCGGGCGGACGAAGACGTCCCAGACAGGTATCGCGAAGTACGCGTAGGCCAAGGGCAGCACGAATCGCCGCGCGTTCCTCGCCCCCGCGCATGCCCATATCGCCGACGCAACGAGCGCCGGCAAGGCCGCTTGCGCAGCGATCGATACGCTGGCGGCGCGCGCCCCCGCCGTTGCGAGCATCAGAGCCGAGAAGCACGCAAAGCCGAGCCAGCTTCCCGAGAGCGGGTAGAAGGGAGCGCGGCGTATTTCCCGAAGGATCAGCCACGCGGTCATGGCCAAGACGAGGTAGCCGTGCGAGTAGCCGTACTGGACCCAGTAGGGATGGAGCGACGCAAACACCGGCGCGGTGAGCCACAGGAGCAGCATGCCCAGCGCCGCGAACGACGACAGGGCCAGCGTCCTCGAGAACGGCGACGAAAGAAGGCGTGTGGGGCGTGCGGCGGTAATGCTCATGCGCGGCTCGTTTCTGCGGCGGCCTATCGGGCGCTCGAAATCTTCGATGCCGCGGACGTGTAGGAATCCCCTTGCTCTGTCGGCTGTGCTCCCCCGTCTTCTGTCGAAAGCGGAACGGCCGACCAATCAGCCGTCGGCAACCTCACGGTGAACGTCGATCCGACGCCGATATCGCTCTTCACGTCCAGCTCGCCCCCTGCAAGGCGAACGAGGTGACGCGCCTGGTACGCGCCGATGCCCATTCCGGTCGGCCCCTTCGTGCTGTCGAAAGGGCGGAACAACCGATCGCGAATGAACCCGGCGTCCATCCCGCACCCGGTATCGGCCACGGTGATCAGGATCTCGTCCGCTTCCTTGCTCACGCAGATGTCGATGCGGCCGCCGGCGGGCGTGGCGTCCTGGGCGTTGCGCACCAAGTGAAGAAGGACGCTCGCGACCTGGTCGCGGTCCATGCGAACCCACGCCGGTTGCGCTTGCAGATCGATCTGTGGGACCGGGCTTCGATCGGAGCACTGCGAGCGGACTTCCATGAGGACCTTCGATACGTCCACGCGTCCCGATGCGGGCTGAGTACGGGAAGCGGCCGCGAGCTGCTCCAGCACCTTCTTGATCCGCTTGGTACCGCCGTCGATCGTCGCGAAAGCGTCGTCGATGAAATCCGGCCGATGGCGAAACCGCTTCGCGTTCGCGACAACGAGCTCCTGCTGCGCCACGATGTTCTTCAAATCGTGCATGAGAAACGTCGACAGGCGGTTCAGCGTCTCGAACTGACGCGTTTCGGCGAGCTTCTCCTGACCCAGCGCCTGCGCCAGCACCGCCGCGATCTGGCGCCCCACGGTCTTCAGAATGTCGTGGTCCTCGAAATTCAACGAGGCGAGGCCGGCCGGCTTGCGGAGCACCACGAAGCCTTGCAGATAACCCTGGCGCTCGAGGGGCACGATCAATGAATTGAGCGGCAACAGCCCGTCGTCGGGATGCCCGAAAGCGGTCCCGTACTTGTCCGGCTCGCGTGCATATTCCTCGCTGTCGACGACCCATCCACTGGATGCGAGAAACGACACGAGGGGATGCCGGCGCTCGAAATGCATCTGCGCAGGCGGGGTATTACTCAAAGAAACGAGCCACTCGTACCGGTGTCCGTCCCGCTCGATCCACAGATCGCCGTGCTGGCTGCCGATGATGCGCGCCATCCCCTCCAGCCCGTTCAACGCGGACTGCTCGAGGTCGCCGGTACGCGAAAGGCTTTGCGTCAGCCGGAGCCATTCCTCGCGATAGTCGTACTTGCTCCGGTAAAAGTGCTTGACGAGGGATACCTTGAGGCGCGCGCGAATATTCGAGGAGAAGAGCACGACGAGCAGCACGCCGATACCGGCGAGCACGAAGACGATGTCCAACGGGAAGCTCCACTCACGGCCGATCGCGCGAATGAAGTACGCCGCCAAGCCCATCGCGACGAGGTAACCCCCGACGCCTAGCAGGCTGGCGGTGTAGAACACCACCTGTCTCGAAACGAACGGCTCCCGCTCCCAACCGGATTGTCTCGCCGATCCGAGGACGATCAACGGGAGCACCGCCGCGTTCGCGAATCCGCGCGCGCTCCAAAGAAGCGGCTGAAGACCGCCGAGCAGCGCCGCGTTCGAGTAAACGATCAGGTCGACGGTGACGATGCCGCCTACCGCGAGACATAGCAGCTTGAGATGCGGCCGCGCCTCCTCCTGTGCATTGCGGTACACCTGCTCGATCGACAGGAAGCCGATCAACGCCATCAGCACCAGCGCGGGATAGCTGGTATCCGCTACGGAGACTGGAGCCGCCGGCCACGCGGCCATGACGGCGAGAAGCCCGATCCCGGCCGAAGCGCCGACGAGCCTTCGGCGGGCGGACGGGGGCGCGAGCCAAAACAACACGCAAGTGGTCCAGACGAAGAGATGGACGGCATCGAGGCCGACCAGCACGGGCGCCGAGAGGGACATGCCGATCGACGACAGCGCCAAGCCGGCCGCCCAGAGGCTCGACGCGACGATCGCGATGGCGAGGCACCTTGCTCGGCTGCTGTGGGGACGGCCGGCGAGGACGACGACCGCCGCTATGCCGTACAGCAGAGCTGCTGCTCCGTAACTTACGACTCCGAGCCAAGGCATCGATTAGGCATTGAGCAACGAGTTCGAAAAGCAGCCCCTGCCTTCGGCACACTCCGTCGAGCCTGCACGCGGGCGTACCGAGACTGGCGCGGCTCTCGCTGTCGAACGGCTGGGCTTCCAGGCCGATTGCGCGGATTCTATGTCACGGCTTTCGACCGACGCTTCGATGCGGTCGACAGACCGGACGGTCGCACCGTTACCCCCATGCTGCCCGGGACCACGCGGCGCCCCCCGACTGCAGAGCGCACGGCGTGCCGACAAATTCTGCTATTTGTCAATGAGAAAGTAGTCTACGCGGAAACTTGCTCGGGCGCAGCAACAGCCGAGACATAATCCCCGCGCCCGATCGCGAAGTATCGGAACCCGTAGCGCTGGAGCAGTTTCGGATCGTAGAGGTTGCGGCCGTCGAAAATGACCGGATCGCGCAGGCTGCTTTTCAGATAGTCGAAATCGGGGCTCCGAAACTCGCGCCACTCGGTGACGATTGCGAGAGCGTCGGCGTCGCGCACGGCCTCATTGGCCTTCGTGCAGAGAACGAGGTCGGCGCGCTCGCCGTAAATCGAGCGCGTGCGATCCAGTGCCACCGGGTCGTAAACACGCACCGCGGCGCCGGCACCCCACAGCGCTTCGATCAATGCCCGGCTCGATGCCTCGCGCATGTCGTCGGTGTTCGGCTTGAACGCGAGCCCCCAGAGTGCGATGGACTTGCCGGCGAGATCGCCCTGGTAGTAGGCGTGGATCTTTTGGAACAGCACCTGCTTCTGCCGCTCATTCACGGCGTCGACTGCTCGCAGTATCTCCGACTCGTATCCCGCGGATGCTGCCGAAGCGATGAGCGCACGCACGTCTTTCGGAAAGCACGAGCCGCCATACCCGCAGCCCGGGTAAATGAATTCGTAGCCGATGCGGGGATCCGAGCCGATGCCGAGCCGCACGTGCTCGATGTCGGCACCCATTCGTTCGGCGATGTTGGCGAGCTCGTTCATGAAACTGATCTTTGTCGCGAGCATCGCATTGGCGGCGTACTTCGTGAGCTCGGCCGAGCGCACATCCATCACGATCACTCGCTCGTGGCTTCGATTGAACGGCTCGTAGAGTGTGCGCAGAAGCTCCGCGGTACGCGGGTTATCGGTGCCGACGATGATTCGATCCGGCTTCATGAAATCATCGACCGCCGCGCCCTCCTTGAGAAATTCGGGGTTCGAGACGACGTCGAACTCGACGGCGACGCCTCGCTGCTCGAGCATGGCGTCGATCTGCTCCTTGACGCGATCCGCAGTGCCGACCGGCACTGTGGACTTGTTCACGATGATTCTGTAGTCGGCCAGATGCTCGCCGATCGATCGGGCGACGGCGAGAACGGCCTTGAGGTCGGCCGCCCCGTCCCCGTCGGCGGGCGTGCCGACCGCGATGAACTGAAACAAGCCGTGGGCCACGCCCTTCGCCGGATCGGTAGTGAAGCTCAGCCGCTCCGCCCGCATCGCTCGTCGGAGAATCGCCTCGAGCCCGGGCTCGTAAATCGGAATTTCCCCCCGGTTCAGCCGCTCGACTTTTTCCCCGTCGACGTCCACACACACCACATGGTTCCCGGCGTCCGCCAGACACGCCCCTGTCACGAGCCCTACATATCCGGATCCGAAAACCGTCACCCGCATCTCGATGTCCTTCTCGGTGTGGCTGAACGCAAGGCTACTATAGGCTCGAGCGGCGACCAACGCCCAAGTCGCTGAAGAGCGGAGGAAAAGGCCGAAGGCCCAAGCCGAAGTGGGTGGTGGGCGATGCTGGGATTGAACCAGCGACCTCTCCCGTGTGAAGGGAGCGCTCTCCCGCTGAGCTAATCGCCCTCGACCGGACAGTCTAGAGGCCCCGAGCCCGCAAGGCAACGAAGCGGAATCCTCGCCCGCGTGCCGCGGACGCGGGCCCTCGGGGCTCGGCAACAAGCCCGCTTCGGAGCGGACGGAGTGTCAGCTCACTTTACAACACGCGCTCGGTGCCGCGGCCGGGGGACCGCTAAGTTCTCGTCATATAAGACATTGCGAAATTGGCACGAATTCTGCTTGGATGACCGCGAACAGGGCGCCATAGAAGAAGGAATAAGCCTGTGACCCCGAAATCCCTACGTTTCGCAGTCGGTCTTTCACTCGCCGCATTGGCCGGTGCCGCGAGCGCCACGCCCATCACGCCCGTCGAGTTCGTGATATCCGGCGGCTCCGCCACGGCGTCCGGCTTCGCGCTGGGGTCCGAGGTCTCGGTGGAGACGAGTGACAGCCTGGCCGGCCGCACGTTCTCGCTCTCGTTCGAGCCGGGGCACACATCGTATGAGTTTCCTTTCCTCGACGTCGCCGTGTCCGGCTATGGCGTGGTCGGCGGCACGATCGAGGCGACTTTGGAGTTCACGTCGCCCGAGGCAATCAGCGCCGACGGCGTCCTCGGCGGCTTTGCGGTGATTCTCGGAGTCGCCTCCGGCGGCTATCTGACCGTGCTGGACGACCCCGAACCGATCTCGTTCGGGGACGGCGGTTGGTTCGACGTCGACTTCCTGGGATTCAGCAGCACCTGCTGGGACTGCACGTCCCTCTCCGGCACGGTCATGGCGAGCGTCTCGTTGCTGGATTCGCCCTACACGCCGGTACCGGAACCCGCGACGCTTGCCCTGCTTGGCACCGGGCTGCTCGCCGCCGGCCTCGTCCGTCGACGCCGGCGGTAGCAGCCGACGCTACATGACTTCTTTCGACGCCTCGTTGGAGTAGTCGCTCTCGAGCCCTTCGGAATCCACGGCGGTGACCGCAAAATACCAGGTCGCCGGCGTGAGATTCTCGATGACGTAAGTGGCGGTACCGGCGCCGACCTCTTCTACGTGCGAGTAGCTCCGCGAGGCCGTTCCCCAATAGATCTTGTAGCCCGCGAGCTCCAGAGGACTGCCGTCGGTCTTCTCCGTGGGCGGCAGCCAGCTCAACGTGGCGGTTCCCACCGCCGTCGTCACGACTTCGATGGAGAAGGGGCCAAGACTGGCCGTGGCCTCCCCGTCCGAAACGCTGATGCGGATATCGGCGTAGGCGCCGACGTCGCCGTCTCCGGGCGTGCCGCTCAAGTGCCCGGTCTGAGCGTCGAACGTTGCCCATGAAGGCGGGTTCTCGATCGAGAACGTCAATGCATCGCCGTCGGCATCGTTCGAGGTCGGCGTGAAATCGAGGGCGGAGCCGGACAGGATTTGCGAAGGCGGATTCCCCTCGATCGTCGGCGGCTGATTGCCCGACGGTGTCCCCGACGGTGTCTGAGCTTGCTGCCCGCCGTCGCTGTCCTCGCCTCCGCACGAGACCAAAGCCATTCCCGCCAGGAGAAGGACTACGGCTCGCAAGTGCCCGAAGGATTTTGGTTCCACGCCTGGTAACCCCGCTGTCATAGGAAACCCCTTAGACCGGTGGCTTTGCGCATTCGCCTTTCGACGAAGTTGCCCCTACAGTCGTCTCTCGAAGTGAACCTTTCTACGTTTCGTTTTTCCTTCGCGCAATGTGTTGCCGGATAGCGACGCTGAACCGATGACGCCTGACTTCACGGCTTGGCTGCCCGTTTCGTCAGTTCGCTGACCAGCCGCTTCCAACCGTTCGCTTGCTCGCGCGCATAGGCCAGCCATTCGTGGCCGCCTTCGACCGACGCCTGCTTTCGCACGCGCTCCCGTTCCTTCTCCGCTCGGAGGCGCGCCCGGGTGATCGCATTCATCTGAGACGGCAGCAGATGGCCGTAAGGCTTGCGCTGCAGGTAGAGATCGATGACGCGCTCGAAGACCGCCTTGCTCAGGTTGTGCTGCTCGGCAATGGCGACCAGCCGGCGCTGAAGCGCAGGGTCTTCACCGAAGCGTGCCAGCGGCTTGTGCGTCAGCACCGGAAGAATCTCGGAACGTTCCGAGATTCTCACGTTGCGCGCGATGTACGCGTAGTCCTCCCAGGTGCGAGCCGCCTTGCCGAACAGCCTCGCTGCCGCCGCGTACACGTGATCGCCATACTTGTGATCGCCGAAGGCGAGCCAGTCGGCAACCATCCATTCCCACGCGTAATCGACCTGTTGAAGCAGCTTGCCGAACTCGTACCAGCTCCGCTGGTCGACCCAATCTTCGATCTCGACGCCGACGCGGTGCAGCTTGAAGCCTTCAACGAGCGGTTTGCGATCCCTACGCCCGCTCGGTGCAGTCTGCGACAGAATTGTCAGCCCGCCGTTTTGATCGACAGTCATCTCGAACCCCCCGTGGCGTTTCGTCGCCAACCATTGCGCTGCCCACCTGCCCGGGCGTCCGCAACCGTTACCGCGCTTCGCTATCGAGGTACCGTGTGTTGAGCCGCGAGATTTGAGCCGGGAATGCTTTAAAGACAATTAGTTCTAAAGACCCGCACTTCCAGCGCCGCGCACCCTCCGCCGAGCACGAACGCTGAGGGTCTATGCTACATAATTCGGCGCCGTTCAGACATTCGGATTATGACGATTTGCGGGTTTCCCCACCGCGACACGCTTCACGGTTCGACGGGCGAGACGTTGCTGCGGAAGGAACGTCTGAAAGCCCGGTATCCCTCGAGGCCCGCCGCGGCGACGAGACGCGTGCCGGATGAAATACAGGAGTTGGGCGCCCCTCCGAGAACGTCACCGCGCGTGACGTACCGTCAGCGTGCCTATTCGAGGCTCCCGTGCAGCGCCGGCCGCGATCCCGCGTCGCTCCACCCCCGCTGCAATCGGCACGACCGCGTCGTCTCCATGACCGCGTAATCGACCGATCCGATCGACAGCCGAAAAGCGACGGCCCGAGCCCCGTGAAGTCGCTGGCGACCGCGGCCTCGCCCGCGGTGTCCCGAGTCGCCTGCGGCGATGTCGGGCGCAGGCTGGTCGAGGGTGGAAAAGAAGAACCTGTCCGCTCTTCCCGACGGAAATCCAGATTTAACATAATGAATTAGCCCTGCCGCGCTCGAGCAGAATCCGCGGCGCGACCGCCAACCCGCCGGCGCCGTCTCTGCGGGTCACGCTCGTAACGTGTTGTAAAGAAAGTCTTTTTTCAACCCTGGCTTCTTGGTCGTTTCGTGTAGAGGCAGCCGACGGCTATTTCGCGGCGCGAGCCCCGCGGCGCGGCGACTCGACGCTCGCCTCCGGCCGGCCCGCCTTCTTCAGGGCGTCGACGGCGCGTTTGACGTCCTGCGCGCGGCCCTTCGGCATCACGAGCACCGCGTCCGCCGTCTCGACGACGACGTACCCCTCGAGCCCCACGGCGGCGACCAGGCGATGCGTCGCCGCGATGTAGCTGTCGCGGCAATCCAACGCGAGGATATCGCCTCGCAGGGCGTTGCGATCCGCGTCCTTGTCCACGACGTCGTGCAGCGCCGGCCAAGACCCCACGTCGCTCCACCCCGCGTCGAGCGGCACGACCGCCGCGCTCGCGGTCTTCTCCATGACGGCGTAATCGATCGAGTCCGACCGGCAGTCGAGAAACGCCGCGCCGAGACGCGTGAAATCTTTGTCGGCCACTGCCTCCTCGGCGGCGCGCTGTGCGGCCGCGGCAATGTCCGGCGCGTGGCGCTCGAGCTCCTCGAGGTATTTCCGCGCGGAGAAGACGAACATCCCGCTGTTCCAGAGGTAGGCGTTGGACTTGACATAATCCAGCGCCGTCGACAAGTCCGGCTTCTCGACGAACTGCTCGAGCCGATACCAGCCCCCGTCCGCGCTGCCCGGCTCGCCCTTCCGCAGGTAGCCGTAGCCGGTTTCGGGCCTGTCCGGCACGACGCCGAAAGTCACGAGGCAGCCGCGGGCGGCCGGCTCGAGGGCGATGCGCACTGCCGCGACGAACGCGCCGGTATCGGCGATCACGTGGTCCGCCGGAAGGACGAGAAGCAGCGGATCCTCCGCGCCGGCCCCCTCGAGCGCCACCCGCGCCGCGACCGCCACCGCGGGCGCCGTATTCCGTCCCTCCGGCTCGAGCACGATCGTCTGGGGCTCGGCGCCTGCTGCACGCATCTGCTCGGCGACGAGAAAGCGGTGCGCTTCGTTGCAGACGACGATCGGCGGTCGAAGCAGCTCAGCGAGCGCGCGCGTGCGGAGGTAGGTCTCCTGCAGCATCGTCCGCTCGGTCACGAGCGGCAGGAACTGCTTCGGTCGAAGCTCGCGCGACAGCGGCCAAAGCCGCGTGCCCGCCCCTCCCGACAGGATCACCGGTATCACCGCCGTCTGCATTCCGCTGCCTCCGGCTTCGCCATATCTCCGGTATGGAGCTTACCGCGCGCAGCGAGCTCGTGCTCGAGGCGCCTGATGCGGCGCCGGGCAGCTGCGCAGTCGAACCGGGGGCGGCGAGGCCGGCCGAACCGGATGCGGCGCCAGCGGTGCCGGCGTACGCAGCGAGCGCGCTGCCGACGACGAGACATTGCGTTCTGCGCCAGCAGGAGGAGGCGGATTCCAGATACCCGCGCGGCGAGGAGCGCCGTCCGAGCACGACGACGGCGGACGGAGCGTTCTTCGCGATCAGCCAAGGCACGGCACGCTCCCGAGCGTCGCGAAGCGGCCGCTCCATGCGTGAACGCCTTCGGCAGCGCTGCGCGCGGCGCGATCGAGTCGTGCCCTGCGGAGGCCGACGGGCGCCGTGAAACGGAGCGAGGGCTTCGGCAAGCTTTCCTCCATGAATCGGCGTCGGGCTATCACACTCCATGACTAGCACTAAGCGTGCCAGAACTCCCCGCGGCGGCAGTCGTACCGAGGGCGCGTTCACCTAAGAGCTTGGCGACACGGGCCTTTCCCGAACGCCAAAGGAACGCGCGTCGGCTTGACAAAACCTGCGCGTTTTTCGCCCGCGCCGGCGGGCGTCAAGGATTCCGACGTCGAGGACAACTTAAGGACGCGGGGAACGAGTCCGCATCAGGCCGCGCGGCGCGATGCGTTCCGGCGCGCTCGCCGGCCGGCGGCTGCGACGAGGAGGCCCGCGCAGAGCAACGAGAGCGCGCCCGGCTCCGGCACGGACACCGGGTCGTAATCGACGATGATGCCGGCCAGCGCGAAATCGCTGTAGGACGTCTGCGTGCCGGTGAACAACGCGTCCGTGACGCCCGCTATGCGCAAGCCGTCGCGAGCATAAAAGCCCGCCTCTCCCGGAGTCTCGGTGCCGAAAGCCGTGTCGAGGGCAAGGAGTGTCGTATTCGCGCCGAACGCCGCGTACGCGCTCTCGGCTTCGCCGTTCGGCCCTTCCCCGTCGAAGAGATCGAGCAAGTAGTAGCCGAGGATCGTGACCGCGGAGTCGAAGGTGACGTGCAGCCCCTCCACTCCAAAGCCGCCGATCTCGTCGTCGCCGATGCCGAGGCCGTCGCCGTCGAGCGCGAGCGGAGCGGACGAGCTCGGCCCGCCGGCATTGAACGTCAAATCACCCGACCCGCCCAGCACTTCGACGCTCACACCGAGGGAACCGTAGCTCTGCGAGTACTGCCCGAGGCCGCCGGCTCCGCTCCATCTCGAGTCGGTGAAATCGATCGTGAGCGGCACCGCGAATGCGGTGGAGGTATTACATAGAGCTACTAAGCAAATAAACGTCGTCGCTGTGCGCATTACCGGATGAGCTCGTGATTGCAAAGTCGGAAGGAGAAGTGAGTGATGGCTTACAAGCACCATCCGTGCCAGGTTCGCCGACGCGAGAGCCCGTGGCGCGCAGCTATTTGATGTCAAGTCAGAATTATTTCGCTGCGCTACTCTGCTTTAGGGGAATCGCTTAGCAGAGGTAAACATATTCCATGGTGCGGCGGGCCGAATGTAAAGAATCCCGGCACGATGCCGAGCGGCATGTCTGCGATCTGCACGCCCCCGGCACCCGCGTCGCGGCACGCTTACACCTCGCATCCGACGACGAGCGCAAGGTATAGTCCGCACCCAACGGCGTGAAGGCCCGAACCTCGGCGGTTCGCCGGCGAGCGAACGCCCGAGACACGAGTCCGGTGCCTCACGTGAAACGCCCGAAACGCAATTCGGGCGTCCGTCGCGAGAATTCACGAAAGTTCAGCCCGTCATCATGCGATTTTCGGCCATCGGCCTCGCTTTGCTCCTTGCCGCCGTCGCGGCCCACGCGCGCGGCGTCACCCCCTACCTGGTCCTCGCCCAGTCCCCCGAGGTCGAGCGCGCGGCCGAGCGCGTGCTGATCCTCGCGGACGAGCCCGTGCTTTCCCGGCCGATCCCCGCCGCGCGCGTGCTCGACGCGCTGCCGGAGGCGTGCGAGGTCGACTCCGCGCTCTGCGAGCAGGTCAGGCACTATCTCGCGGGGCTGATGAAGACAGCCGGCATCGCGCATCTTTCGGCGTCGGGCGCCGCGGATTCGGGCGACTCCGGCCGCCCGCACCCCGAAGGCGCGGGCGGCGAGATCGCGCCGACGACGCTGCCGAACCGACACGGGATGCCTTACGACAGCGCGTATGAGGTCTCGGCGCGCGCGTATTGGCAGGGCGGCGACCACGTGCTGCTGAACGGCGGCTTCGTGGCCTACGAGGACGAGGTCGTCCCGACGGGCACCGTCCTCAGCATCGGCTACGAATACGCGCAGCTCGACGTCGGCTGGCGCGATCACTGGCTGTCGCCGATGACCGGCAGCGCGATGCTGCTGTCGGCGCAGGCGCAAACACTGCCGTCCGTCACGCTCTCGAACTACACGCCGATCACGCGGCTCGGCATCCGCTACGAGATCTTCGTCGCGGAGCTCAGCGAGTCGGACCAGATTCGCTTCGAGGACGGCTTCACGACGGGCAAGCCGCGGCTCGCGGGCGTGCACCTCTCGATCGAGCCCGTGCCGGGCTGGTCGATCGGCGTGAACCGGCTGATGCAGTACGGCGGCGGCGAGCGCGGTCAGGACTCGTTCAGCGACCTCGTGGACGCACTGTTCCGCCCGTCCGAGTTCGACAACACCGGGACGGTCTCGGACTTCGGCAATCAGGTCGCCTCGATCACGTCGAGCTTCGTCATGCCGACGGACGTGCCGTTCTCGGTCTACTTCGAGTATGCCGGCGAGGACACCTCGACGAACAGCAACGCCCGCCTCGGCAACGTGGGCCTCTCCGCCGGCATTCGATTTCCGAGCCTCGGCCGGCGGGGCCACCTGGATCTGACGCTCGAGGCGAGCGAGTGGCAGAACGGCTGGTATGTCCACCACATTTACCGCGACGGCCTCACGAACGAAGGCAATGTCATCGGTCACTGGGGCGCGGATTGGCGAGTCGCGGGCGACGGCGTCGGCGGCCGCGCGCTCATGACGCGGATCGGCTGGCAGCTCGCCGGCGGCGGACTGATGGAGGCGACGTACCGGACGCTCGCGAACGAGGAGTACACGGCGCCCGAGTACGACCGGGCGCATCTGCTCGACCTGCGCTACAGCCGCCGCTGGCGCGACGAGTTTCACGTCGGCGGCGAAGTGATCGCCGGGCGAGACGTTTTCGGCGAATCCTTCTCGCGCGTCGGCGCATTCATCCGCTTCTGAGGACAAGGGCATGACGCGTCTGGGACGGACATGCGGAGTGGTGGCGGTGCTTGCCGCGATGGCCGCGGGGCCGGCGGCGGCGGATGTGTTCGTCGGTCTCGGGGCGCAGGCGAGCCGCGTGCAGGCGCGGATCGCGAACACGCCGGGGCCGACGGATACGACGGAGTCGGGAGTGCACTTCGGGGTCGGGGCGTCACGGAGCGTCGGCGAGCGTAACGACATCGGCGTGCGTCTCGAGCTCGACGACGTCGGCTCCGACTTGCTGATCGCCGTGCGCGCTTTCGACTATCGGCGCCACCTCTCCGACCGCTTCGCGGTCGCGGCGTTCATCGGCGCGGCGCGCCTCGACCTCGCGACCCCCGCCTACGGCTACTACCTCGGCGGCGGCGTGCAGGTGAAGGAAGTCATGCCGAGCTGGGACCTGAACATCGATCTGCGCTTCGGCGACAAGGTCGCGCGGGACAACGTCCTGCCGACGGACCCGCAGGGCGGGAGCCCGGACAACTTCTACGACATCACGGGAATCAGCCTCTACCTCAACCGGCGCTTCTGACGCGCCCGAGTCGAGCGGCGCCGTGCGCCTCGGGGAAGGCTGCGCCGAAACAAGAAGGCGCCGCTCGGCGGCAGCATGGAGCACCTATCAGGACCCTGATAGCGGCGGCGTCAAGCAAGACGCGGCGCCCGCTGTGACGCCGCGTCGGTGCCCCCCCTTTCTTGTGCGCGCATTATTGCGCCGGGCCTTTGCATGGGCAATACATTCGCCGTGCCTCGACCTCCGCGGAAGCGGGTCGAGGCGCGAGTCAAGGCGCTTCCGGCGCCACGCCCGGCGTCAGCTCGATCGGACGCTCCCGGCACGCGTACTCCATCAGCGTCCAGTCGGGCCGCAGCACGAAGTCGAAGTGCCAGACGTACGGCTCGACGAGGTAGACGTCGTCGCGCATCGTCAGGTCCACGCGGAGATACGTCTCGCCGCCGGCCGTCTCGACGTCGTAGCGTTCCTCGAGCGTCATCCTTTCGCTCTTGGGCGTGCCGAGCAGATCCTGAACGCGCTGATCGAGGTGCGACGTCTCGAGCACGAGCGTGTCGCCTTCCCAATGGCCGCGCGCATAACCGTTCGGCGTGCGCAGCGTGCCCGGCGGGACCGTGTCGCGATTCATGTGCACGACGCGCACGACGTCCATGCTCTCGTAGCGGATCGTCAACTCGTCGCCGCTCCAGGAGAAGGTCATGGGGCTCGCGGCCGTGAGCGCGCGCGGCATGCCCGGAGCGCCGCACCCGAGGACAGGGTCGTCGGTGCGAAAGTCGAAGCGCTGCCGCTTCTCGAGCCCCGCCGGCGTCAGCGCCTCGTCGGGCGGCACGCCGGTGAAGCTTCCCGAAGGCCGGACCTCGCCCGACGCGTCGACGTAAGCCCAGACTCCCGGCGACGCGAGCGTCGCCGCGACCTCCTCCGGCGCAGCGGCCGCGACGGCCGGCACGGCCAGCGCGAGGACCGCGAGCGCCGCGGCGGGCAGCGCGCCGCCTGGGGACGCAGCGCCCGGCACGGCGAGCGCCTTGGCGGGCAGCGCACCCCCGGCGGACGAAGCGCCCGGCACGGCGAGCGGCCCGGCGATCAGCGCGCCCTCCGCGGACGAACCGCCCAACGCCGCCCTCACTCCTCGAGCTCCTGAATCAGATACCGCCCGTCCTCGGTCACGAGCTCCTCGACGTAGAGCCCGAGCCCGCGGCGCGCGCGGCGCCCGGTAACGGTGATCCGGTCGCCGGGCTTCAGGATGTCCGGCGTCCAGCCGCCGCCGCGGATCAGCTTCGTGGCTGGGCCCATCGTCAACGTCCATTGCTCGGCCGCGCCGCCGTCCGCGCCGACGTCGAGCACGATGTACGAGTGCGGATTGATGAGATGCAGCTCCCTGACGGCGCCGGCGACCGTGACGTTCACCGTGTCGAACTCGCCGCCGACGCTGTGGTGCGCACCCGCGCCGCCCGGAACCGCCGACGACAGGAAGAGCACGCATACGACCAATATTCGCCGTCGCATCCGCTTGCCCCCGCGACACTCGCCGCGCGGTATCCGCTTAATCCCGCCCGGCGAGCTGTGCGTAGACGACGGGCAGGAACAGGCGGCTGTCAGGCGAGCCCCAGGTCTCGTCGAATCCCGCGGTCGGCTTCGCCGCGAGCACCTCGTCGAGGCTCTTGCCTTCGGCCACGAGCGCGGAGACGCGGTCCCGCACCGTGACGAGCATCTCGCGATACGCGCGAAGCTCGGCCATGCCTCCGACGGCGCCGCTCCCCGGAACGAAACGCGAATCGGCGTCCGCGAGCCGCAGCACGGCGTCCACGTCGTCGATGAACCCCTGGAGCGTGCCGCCGGCGAGCACCGGGTAGCGGCTCGGGCTGTAGACGTCGCCGAGGTGGAAGACGTTCGCGCTCACGTAGTGAACGATGCTGTTATCCGCGGTGTGCGCGGGGCTGACGTGCCGGACCCGCACTTCCTCGCCGTTCAGGTGAAGCGTGACGCCGGCGCCGTCGCCGAAGGTCATGGCCGGCAGCGCCTCGGGCGGCGCCGGCGGACCGCCCCGCTGCCCGGCCGCGAGGATCGTCCGGACCTCCTCGTGGCCGACGATCACGGCGCCCGCGCGGCCGAACACCGCGTTGCCGCCGGTGTGGTCCGGATGCACATGAGTATTGAGGAGAAACCGGACCGGCCCATCCGTGATTTCAGCCAGCGCGGCGGCGACGGCCTTACCCGACGCCTCGTCCAGCTTGCTGTCGACGAGCAGCACGCCGTCGTCGCCGACGAGCGCGGTGGCGTTCGCGCCGCCCCCGCCCGAGACGAGGTACACGTTGCCGGCGATGCGGCTCAACGCGACGGGCGGCGTCTCGCGCGCCCCGCCGCGCTGCGCGGACGCGGCACCCGCGAGCAGGGCGAGCGCCGCGAACGAAAGCCCGAGCACGAAGCGCGCCTTCATCTCCACCTCCCCTCGGCCGGACGGCGATCGTTGTTGCTTGTTCGTTCCGGGAACCCGGATTCTACACCCGAGCTCGAGGCTTTCGCGGAAATGGTGCTTGACACCATTTTCCCGCGAAAAAGGTGTCTGACACCTTTTTTCGTTACGCCGACTCCGCCACGGCGGCCGGCGCCGGCGCGCCGCCTCTGCGAAAGAGCCGCGCGAGCGCGCGCTGCGCATCGTCGACGACGGTGAACATCGCCGGAACGATGAAGAGGCTCATCAGCGTCGAGACCATGAGGCCGCCGATCACGGCGATGCCCATCGGCGCGCGGAAGCTCGGATCGCCGGCCCAGCCCATCGCGACGGGCGTCATGCCGGCCGTCATCGCGATCGTCGTCATCACGATCGGCCGCGCGCGCTTCGAGCACGCATCGACGAGCGCGTCGAAGCGCGACATCCCGGCGTCGCGCTGCGCCATGATCGCGTACTCGACGAGCAGGATCGAGTTCTTCGACACGATGCCCATCAGCATCAACAGGCCGATCAGCGAGTTGATCGCGAGCCCGTGGCCGGTCAAGAGCAGCGCGACGACCGCGCCGCCGACCGAAGGCGGCAGCGCGGAGAGGATCGTGACCGGCTGCATGAACTTGTGGAACAGCATGACGAGCACGCCGTAGATCGACAGCACGCCGATGGCCATTGCGATGCCGAACTGCGTGAAGATCTCGAGGATCCAGCGCGCATCGCCGGTGCGGAGATGCCGCACGCCCTCCGGCAGGTTCTGCATCGACGGCAGCTGCTCCACCTGCTCGAGCGTATCGCCGAGCGGCAGACCGTTCAGGTTCGCCTCGATCGTGATGCTGCGGCTGCGCCCGATGCGCGTGATCTGCGCGGGGCCCGCGCCGAGCGAAACTTCCGCGACGTTCATCAGCGGCACCGTGGTGCCGTTTCGCGCCGGCACCGGCAGAAGACGCAAGCGCTCGAGATCGGCGCGCGCCTCGTCCTCGAGCCGAACGCGGATCGGGATCTGGCGGTTGTCGAGATTGAACTTCGCGAGGCCGGTCTCGACGTCGCCGCTCGTCGCGATTCGGGTGACGAGGCTCAGCGTCTCGGTGGTGACGCCGAGCTCGGCCGCGCGGTCGTAAAGCGGCCGGATCACGATCTCCGGCTGCTGAAGCGACGCGCCGCTCGTGACGGTGCCGAGCCCCGGAAACGCGCGCAGCTCCCGCTCGACGCGCGCCGCCGCTTCGCGCAAGCGCTCCGAGTCGTCGCCCGCGAGCGTCACCTGCAGCCGGTCGCCGCCGCCCCCGCCCTGGAACTGCAGGCGCACGCCCGGCACGTCGCGGAGCAGCTGCGTCGCCTTGCGCTCGAAAGCTTGCGTGGTCCCGGCCTCGCCCGCCTCCTCGTTAAGCTGAATCGTCATCGTCGCGCGGCGCACGCCGCCGCCTCCGCCGCCGCCGAACGGATCGCTCCCCTGCGTGCCGATCGCCGTGTAGATGCTTTCGACCTCCGGGAGCGCCGCGAGCCGCTCGCGAATGCTCTCGCTGACGGCGAGCGTGTCGTCGAGCGTCGCGCCCGGCGCGAGCTCGATGCTGAGCTGCGTGAAGCCGCTGTCGCCGGCGGGCGAGAAGCCCTGCGGCAGCAGCGGGAACATGCCGAGCAGCACGCCGACGACGACGGTGGCGACGCCGAGCGTCTTCCAGCGGTTCGCGATGCACCAGCGGACGCGCTCGAGATACCACTCGAGCATCGGCCGCCTGCCCTCGGGCTTCCCGTGCGCCTTCAGGAAGTAGGCCGCCATCATCGGCGTCAGCGTCCGGGCGACGAGCAGCGAGAACAGCACGGCCACGGTGACGGTGAACCCGAACGGCGCGAAGAACTCGCCCGCGATGCCGTCCATGAACGCGACCGGCAAGAACACGGCGCAGATCGTGAGCGTGGTGGCGACGACGGCGAGGCCGATCTCGATGGCCGCATCCATCGCCGCGGCGCGCGGCGCCTTGCCTTGGCGCAAGTGCCGGACGATGTTCTCGACCTCGACGATCGCGTCGTCGACGAGAATGCCGACGACGAGCGTCAGCGCGAGCATCGTCAGGATGTTCAGCGAGTAGCCGAGCGCGTAGATCGCCCAGAACGTGGGGATGATCGACAGCGGAAGCGCGACCGCCGAGACCGCGGTCGCGCGCCAATCGCGCAGAAAGACCCACACCACGAGCACGGCGAGGATCGCGCCCTCGATCAGCATCTCCATCGACGCATCGAAGGACTCCTGGATGTAGCCGACCGTGGAGCTCGCCTCGGCGAACTCGATGTTCGGGTACTCCTCCGAAAGCCGCTCGACGACGGCCCGCGCCTCCTTCGCGACGTCTAGCGCGCTCGCGCCCCACGCGCGCACGATCTCGAAGCCGACGACCGGCGTGCCGTCGAGGAGCGCCATCGAGCGTCGCTCGGCGGGCTGGTCGCGGACGTCGGCGATCGCGTCGAGGCGCACGGCGCGCCCGTCCGGTAGCGGGATCAGCAGCGCCTCGAGCTCGCTCACGGAGTCGATCGTGCCCTCCGTGCGCACCGTCTGCTCGAGGCCGCCGATTCGCGCCTCGCCGCCCGGAAACTCCGCTTGCACGCGGCGAAGCTGACGTGAGACGTCGCTCGCGGTCGCGCCGAGCGCGGCCATGCGGTCGGGGTCGAGGTCGACGCGGATCTCGCGGTTCACGCCGCCGACGCGGTTCACGCGGCCGACGCCGGGCACGGCCGTGAGCTCGCGCGTGACGACGAGGTCGACGAACCACGAGAGCTCGGTCGGGCTCATGCTGTCGGATGCGACGCTCCACGTGACGACCGGCAGCCCGGCCGTCGTCACGCGCGAGACGATCGGCTCGTTCGCGTCGGCGGGGAGGTCGGCGCGGATGCGGGTCATCGCGTCGCGGACGTCGTCGAGGGCGGCGCTGAGATCCGTGCCGAAGCGGAACTCGACGACGGTCGTCGAGGCGCCTTCGTCGACGGTCGACGTCATCTGCTCGATGCCGGCGATCGTCGCGATCGAATCCTCGACCTTGCGCGTGACCTCCGACTCCATCTGCGTCGGCGCGACGCCGGGATACGTGACCGTGACGACGACCGCCGGAAACTCGATGTCCGGGCGATCCTGCACGCCGAGCTGCGGGAAGCTCAAAAGCCCCGCGACCGTCAGCACGACGAACAGCACGATGACGGGAACGGGATTGCGAATGGACCAGGTGACGAAGTTCATGCCGGCCGCGCCCCCGCCCTGTCGAAAAAGGTGTCAGGCACGATTTGTCCGGAAAAGGTGTCTGACACCATTTTTTCGTCAGACACCATTTCGGCCGCCGGCAACGTTCACGACGTCGCCGTCCTTCAGGAAGCCCGCGCCGTCGACGGCGACGCGCTCGCCGGCCTCGAGCCCGGCGACGATCTCGACCGACGATCCGCGCACGCTGCCGATCTCCACGCGCCGCCGCTCCACGGTCCGGTCCGGCCGCACGACGAACGCGTAGCTGTAGCCGTCGGCCGTGACGATGCTCTCGAGCGGGACGGTGAGCGCCGGGCCGCGGCCGATCTCGATCTCGCCGCGCGCGAACATGCCGGGCCGCGCGTGCTTCGCGGACTCCAGATCGACGTAGACGATTCCGGTGTGATTCGCGTTCGCGATCGTCGGCGCGACGACGCGCACCTTGCCTTCGAGCTGCGCGCCGCTCGCCGTGCCGACCGTGACGTGCTGACCGGGCTCGATCTCGGCGAGCCGCGCCTCCGGCACCTCGCCGCGCCACTCGACGCGCCCCTGCCGCAGCAGGCGCAGCAGCTCCTCGCCGACCTGCGCGATCTGCCCGACGGTGACGTTGCGCGCCGTGATCACACCGTCGTCCGGCGCCCGGACTTTCGTGAACTCGAGCCGCAGCTCCGAGGACTCGAGGTCCGCGCGCGCCGACGCGACCCGCGCCTCCGCCGCGAGCGCCTCGCTCTCGAGCCGATCGAGCTCCGCCTCGGCGACCACGTCGCTCGCCGCGAGCTCCTGCGCGCGCCGCAGCGCGGCCTTCGCGTTCAACAGCTCCGCCTCGCGCTGCTCGAGCGTCGCCCGCTTGAGCGCGACCTCCGCCTCGAGCAGCGCGCTCGAAAGCTCGACGAGCACCTCGCCCTTCTCGACCTCGTCGCCGACGTCGACGTGCACTTCCGCGACGCGATATCCGCCGACCTCGGGGCCGATGATGATCTCCTGCCAGGCATGGATGGCGCCGTTGACCGCTATCGTGCGGGTGAGCTCGACGGGCTCGACGCGCGCCGTCGTGACCGTCAGCGCCGCCTCCCGAACGGGCTCGCCCGGCTCGCCGCCCGTTGCCGCTTGGGGCGCGGCCGGCCGCGACGCGCCGCCGTCTCCGCGCCCGGACAGCTCGTCGCCGTACAGCGCGAACACGACGAGCCCGGCCGCGACCAGCGAAACGCCGGCGATCGCGAACCGCCGTCGCCGCCGGACGGGGGTCGACCCTTCGCTTTCCTTCACGTGGGAACTATCCTTGTTTTATATCAGCTTGCTGATATGATATCAGCAATCTGATGGTTGGCAACGGGGATGATGGCCACTACTCCGGCACCGTCGAGCGGCAATTGGTTCCATTCGGAACGGCCCGAGCGGGTCGTCGGGTTTCTGCTGAAGAGCCTCACGTCGAGTCTCAGGCAGTCGGTCGAGGAGGCGCTCCGCGAGCGCGGCATCCCGATGTCATTCGCGCAGCTCGCGGCGCTCTTCACACTCTACTTCGAGCCCGGGATCACGGGCGCGCAGCTCGCGCGGCGGGCGATGGTCTCGGCGCAGACGATGAGCGCCGGGCTCGGGCGCCTCGAGCGGGAAGGCCTGATCGAGCGCCGCCCGCATCCGGAGAGCCGTCGCGCGGATAGCTGGCATCTCACCGACGACGGCCGCCGCCGCCTCGAGCAGGCTTGCGCAGTCGGCGACGCGGTGTTTACGAGGATGCTTTCCGCCCTCGAGCCCGACGAGGTCGAGCGGCTTCAGGATTACCTCGGGCGCTGCGTCACGGCCCTGGGCGCCGTCCCCGGCTGCCGCACCTGAATTCGGCGCCGGGCGCGCGCTTCGGGGCGGGTCGCTGAAGGCGAAGCGGCGATCCGCTCAGGCGATCGGCGCGCCGGCAAGGCTCATTCGCACGCCTCCCCGGCTTTGCGTCGAGCGCAAGAAAGAATCGTCTCCAGCGTCTCGCGCACGTAGTGCTCGCGAGCGAACGCGCGGACGCTCGCCGCCCCCGCAACGGCCAGCCGCCTTCGGGCGGTGTCGTCGGCGAGCAGCGCCAGCGCGCGGCGAGCGAACTGCTCCGCATCCGGCTCGTCCAGCACCCAGCCGTCGTATTCCGCCGGCAGGCATTCGGCCGCTCCGACCCGCCGCGACGTGAGCACGGGCACGCCGCAGGCTTGCGCTTCCGAGACGACCATGCCGAACTCCTCGAAGCGCGCGGGATAGAGAAAGATGTCGAGCGCGGCGAACGAGCGTTCGGGGCGTACGCCCTTCGGGCTGTAAGCCAGACGGCCGTCCCTGACGAGCTCGTGGCGGGCCGCGAATTCCGGAAGGCGTTTCGCGCCGACGACGAGGAAGCGGACATCCGGTCTCGCTTCGGCGATCCGCTCGGCTGCGGCAAGGAAGATGTCGAGGCCGCGCTTCGCGAAGTCACCGGACGTGACGAAGCCGACGACGGGTGCGTGCGCGTCGAGCCCGAGCTCGCGGCGCGCGGCGGCGGAAGCCGCCGCTCGATCCCTGGCCGTGAAACGCCGCGAATCGTATCCGGGGTAATGGACGATCACGCGGCCCGCGTCCAGGCGGAAGTGCTCGATCAGCGCGCGCTTCACGAGCTCGGAGTTCGCGACGACCGGCGCATTGGGCGGAAGCGCCGCGAAAAACTCCGCCTCGCCGCGCGCGCGCTCGGCCCAGTCGGGCCGCTCGAGGTGGCGCACGCCTTCCGTCACCACGTTGTGCACGAAGACGACGCCGGCTTCGGGAATCGCCATCCCGTGGTCGACGACGAGCTGCTGCGGCGCAGCCGCGAGCCGCCGCAGCGCCTGGATCGACGCGCGCCGCGCGGGGAGCCTGGTGCGCAAGCGGAACCTCAGGCTTCCCCGCGCGCACCCGATCCGCACCTCCTCGCCGGCGGCCTGCAGCCCTTCCGCCTGCATGCGGATCAGCTGCCCGGCGCCGCTCGTAAGACTCAAATTGGGCCTGTAGAGCGTGATCACGGTACCGTGCATTCAGTGCCGGTCGCGAGTCTCGTGGGTTGCGCGCATTCCGCCCCCGAACGTGAGTTACGGCGCGCGTCGGCATCGTTCATTCGGTGCCCGAACCGAATGCCCATCAGGCACGTCCGCGCGGGGTCAGGCCGGCAGCGGGGCGCCCTCCTCGGCGGCATGCCGCATCGTTTCGGGGGCGCTCGCGGCCATATCGACGTCGCGGGTCTCGGGGCCGAGGGCCGCGCCGACGGCGACCAGCGCGCCCGCGATCACGAGCAGGACGAGCGGCGTGTACTCGAGCGGCATCATCGACGAAAGCCCGGCCTGATAGAACGCGTAGAAGGCCGGGATCACGACCGCTAGGCTGTAGCCGACGCCGTAGCCGGACGCGCGGATGCCGACGTGGAACCGCTCGTTGATGTACGTCGTGACGACGCCCCACATCGCGAGCACGATCACGTTCAGCACGATCGTGAGGAGCACGATGCCGGCGAGACTCGTGACGACGCGGCCGACGATGATCCAATAGAGCAGCGGCGCCAGGATCGCCGTGGCCGCGCCGGCCAGCAGGAAGAACGGCCGCCGGCCGATCTCCTGGCTCAGCACGCCGGCGCCGATGTAGCCGAGCGCGAGCACCGCATACGAGATGATCAGCACCACGGTCACTTGCGTGTCGGAGAGCCCGACGGGGTCCGCGAGCAGACGCGGCAGCACGGCCGACACCATGTTCAGCCCGAGCCAGACGCCGCTCATCAGCGTGAAGACCTGAAAGAAGTTGCGCCGGTTCTGCCCGCGGAACAGCTCGACCAGCGGCGCCTGCGTCTTCGGCGCGTTCTCCCACGCCACCGACTCCTTCACGTGCTTCGCGTACCAGATGACGAAGCCGAACGCGAGCGCCGCACCGAACAGGAACGGGATGCGCCATCCCCACTGCACGTACGGCGAATCGAGATCGCCGGCGGGCAAGACGGCGAGCAGCCCGAACGTCAGCAGCGCGATCGCGCAGTACGCGAGCGGATAGCCCGTCATGATGAACGCGCCGAAGAGGCCGCGCTTCTGCTTGGGGCTGTACTCGAGCGCGAGCGGCGTGGCGCTCGTGTACTCGCCGCCGAGAAAGATCCCGTCGATGAACCTCAGCACGACGAGCAGGACGATCGCCGTGAGCCCCAGGGCTTGATAGCCCGGAAGCGCCGCGATCAGGAGCGTCGTGACGCCGAACCCGGTGACCGCGATGATCGTCGTGCGCCTGCGGCCGATCTTGTCGCCGAGATGCCCGAAGACGAACGCGCCGACGGGGCGCCCGATCAGCGTGGCCGCGAAGATCATCGCGCTGATGATCGCCGCCGTGCCGGGCGAGACGTCGCTCGCCTGAAAGTACGCGGCGGCCGGAGCGAGCGCGACCACGGGAAGATAGATGTCGAACATATCCACGAAGAAGCCGACCCAGGCGCCGAGAAGCGCCTTGCGGCCCTCCGGCGGCATCGTGTCGGCGGCCGCGACGGCCGTTGCACTGGTGCTCATGGTTGTTGGCTCTGTCCCCCATCGAGCGCCGCGAGGCTGAGCGGCGCGGGGGTCAATATGCGAATATTTCGGATTCGCGTCAAATCAGCGAGGACGCGCGGAGCGAGACGCGCATATCCGGCCGTCGCGGCCGGCTATTCCGATTGCGTTGCTCCCCGGCCTGCCTCCCCGGGGCGGCCTCTCAAGCCGCGGGCGCCGGCGCCTCCGCGGCCTGCTGTGCCTCGTCGGCCGCGAGCCAGCGCCGCGCGAAGTACATGAAGCCGAGCGCCGTGAGCTTCATCACGACGGCATAGACGAGCGGCACGACGAAAAACTCCTCGTTGCCGAGCAGCGTCAGCATCACGAGCGACGCGAGGCTGATGTTCTGC